>JAYVZU010000321.1:0-14153 GCA_043783075.1 Rhodanobacteraceae bacterium | reverse complement strand
GGCTGTTCCCCATCGTCTTCCAAACCGACTGGTATCCCCAGCCGGAGATGGGGGGCTTTTATCAGGCGGACCTTGAAGGCCTGTACAAGGCTGAGGACCTGGATGTGAAGATTGTGCCGGGTGGCCCGTTCATCATCGGCGACCAGCAGGTGGCGACGGGCGCGGCGCAGTTTGCGATGGGGTCGTCCGACCAGATGATGGTGCGCGTCTCGCAGGGGCTGCCGCTGGTGGCGGTTGCTGCGACCATGCAGCAGGATCCGCAGGCGCTGATGCTGCACGACGAGTCGCCGGTCCACACGTTTGAGCAGCTGGACGGCCACGCCATCGCAGCCAAGCCGGGGTCGATCTGGTTCCAGTACATCGTCAAGCGATACAACCTGGCACACATCCGGGAGATTCCCGCGACCTATTCCATCGCCAACTTTCTGCAGGATCCTGGCTATATTCAGCAGGCGTTTGTGACCTCGGAACCGTTTACGGCGCAGCAGCATAGCGCTAAAGTCCGGACTATGTTGATCAACGAAACCGGCTACCAGCCGTACCGCGTCTTCTTCACTTCGAAGCAGTTTCTGGCCGAGCATCCGGAGATTGTGGCGAAGTTTGTGAAGGCGTCGATTGCGGGCTGGAAGAACTACCTTGCCGACCCGACACTGGTGAACGCGCAGCTCTCGAAGCTGAACCCGAATATGAATCCGGAGCAGATGAAGTTCTCCATCGACACGCTGCGGCAGAACCACTTTATCGACGGCACCGGCACCCCGGAGTCGCATCTTGGGCACTTTACGGCCGAGCGCTGGGCAACAACTTACAAGCAGCTGGTGGACCTGAAGGTGACCGCCGCGTCGATCGATCCGGCGTCTGCCTACACGTTGCAGTTCAACCCGTAGAGCGGGCATTCACGAATCCAACCTGGCAAATGTCGTATGATTTTGGTTCCGAATCTTCGCGGGAAAACCTCGCTCGGAACGACCAGCAGACCATCCAGGAGGATGAAGCAATGTCTCTTCGCATCAACGATACTGCCCCCGATTTCTCGATCGAGACGACCCAGGGCCTGATCAACTTCCACGAATGGATCGGCGACGGATATGCCATCCTGTTCTCGCACCCCAAGGACTTTACGCCGGTATGCACGACCGAACTGGGCTACATGGCGGGGCTGGTGCCGGAGTTTGCGAAGCGCAATACCAAGATCATCGGCCTGTCGGTAGACCCCATCGATCGCCACGCGCTTTGGGCGGCGGACATTGAAGAGACGCAGGGCCACAAGGTGACCTTCCCCATGATCGGCGACCCGCAACTCATTATCGCGAAGCTCTATGACATGCTGCCGGCAGACGCTGGCGATACCTCCGAAGGCCGCACCGCGGCGACCAACGCGACAGTCCGGACGGTCTTTATCGTTGGACCGGACAAGAAGATCAAGCTGATGCTTGCGTACCCGATGTCGACCGGCCGCAACTTCGACGAGGTGCTTCGCGTTCTGGATTCGATCCAGCTGACTGCCGACTACAAGGTTGCGACTCCGGTGAATTGGAAGCACGGCGAAGACGTCATTATCGTTCCGGGTGTGACCGACGAGATGGCGAAGGACATTTATCCCGAAGGATGGAAGACCGTGAAGCCGTACCTGCGCGTCGTCCCCCAACCCAATAAGTAATCTTCCGAGTGCCCCATCTCAAACAGCTTGATCGTTTGAGATGGGATCGTCCGACACTTTCGTAGCATCCTATAACCATGCAGATTGAACGGTTTTACCTCGGCTGTCTGGCCCATGCGTCGTACCTGGTGTACGACTCGGGCGAGGCTGCGGTGATCGACCCGCAACGAGACGTCACGATCTATATCGAGCGCGCTGCGGAGCTCGGGCTCAAGATTCGCTGGATTATCGAGACGCACCTCCATGCCGACTTTGTCTCCGGCCACCTGGAACTGGCGCAGGATACCGGCGCAACGATCTGCATTGGCGCGGGCTCTGGCGCAACGTTTGCCCACCGCGACCTCTGCGACGGTGATGAGATCTCGCTCGGCACCGCCACGTTGCGCGCCATCTCGACCCCCGGCCACACCGAGGAGAGCACTTGCATCATCGCGTTGGAAGCTGGCTCCCCGAAGGCTGTGTTTACGGGCGATACGCTGTTTATTGGTGATGTCGGGCGCCCCGATCTCTCGCCCACCAGGACCCCCGAGCAGCTTGCCGCGATGCTGTATGACAGCCTGCACAACAAGGTTCTGAAGCTGCCCGGCGAGACGATCGTCTACCCCGCACACGGCGCGGGGTCGCTGTGTGGGCGCTCCATGAGCGACGACGCCAGCTCCACCATCGCGCGCGAACAGCGGACCAACTATGCGTTGCAACCGATGACCCAGGATGCATTTGTCCACCTGCTGACCGGCGATCTACCCCCACGTCCCGCTTACTTTCAGGATGAAGTCGCGCGCAATCGAGCGGGCGCTGCGCCGCTGGAAGACCTGCCGCCGGTCGCTGAGCTCACCCCGGCTGAGGTTGAGAGATTGCAGGCGGACGGCGCGGTCGTGCTGGATACGCGGCCGTGGGCGCAGTTTGCCGCCGCGCATATTCCGGGGTCCATCAACATCGCGCTAGCCGGGCAGTTTGCTTCATGGGCCGCGCGGATGCTGGGCATCTCGACTGGCCATGTCGTGCTGGTCGCGGAAGACCATGCCGCGGTGTTGGAAGCACGGATGCGACTCGCGCGTGTCGGTTTGGAGTCTGTGGTGGGCTCACTTGGTGGCGGCATTATGAGCTGGATCGATGCTGGTCGCGCAGTTTCAGAGGTGGATCAGATTCCCGCAGCAGAGGTGTCGGGGTGGCTTGAGACCGACCCGCAGCACCGGACACTGCTGGATATTCGCGAGACCTCGGAATATCAGCACGGCGCAATTCCGGGCGCGAACAATATTCCACTGCCGGAGCTAGAGCAGCACCTTGCCGGCCTGAACCATGACACGCCGACGGCGGTCCATTGCCGTGGCGGCTATCGAAGCGCTATCGCTGCAAGCGTGTTGCAGGCTGCGGGTTTCAAGGATGTGATCAATGTGACCGGCGGCTATGACGCCTGGGCTCTGGCCCACCCCATCCCGGCCCATAGTGTGTAGCTCGCTTCCCTCCCACGCAAGTGCGATGTTCGTTCCCCCGATCTTCGCCTAGACTTTAGGCTGGCGAAGACTATGCAGATATCCATCGAACCGAACGACGTAGTACCACCCACCAGGCGCGCAACTATGCTCGTGCTGTCGATCGGGCTGGCGATGCGGCTTCTGGTGTTGTGGACGGTGGTGAAAAACTATCCGCCGACGTGGCTTTTTACACGCGGCATGGAGATGGGATGGCTGGCAAAATCCATCCTCGACGGCCAGGGGTTGAGCTCGCCGTTTGGTGTTCCCACCGGTCCATCCGCGTTTGTGGCACCGGGTTATCCGATCCTGATCGCGGGTGTCTTCCACATTCTGGGCAGCTATAGCCTCGCCTCTGCTGTCTTCGTCATTTGCGTGCAGATTGCTCTCAACCTCGCCACGATCTGGTTGATGATGGGCATTGCGCGCACACTCTTCGATCAGCGGGTCGCGGTGATCGCAGGTCTGGTATGGGCGTGTTCTCTGCCGCTCATCTGGATCCCGACAATCTTCTGGGATACGTCGATTGCTATCTGCCTGATGGTGGGGCTACTGGCTCTGGTGCTGCGGCTGCGCGAGAAAACGACCGCGCTGAGCTGGGTACTGCTTGGGGCCTACGCCGCCGTCACCGCACTGATTAACCCGGCGATGATTCTGCTACTGGCGGCGATGATCGGCTGGCTTGCGTGGCATCAACGCAAGGCGCAACCGTGGGGAGTTGTCGTCGCTACACTGGCGTTTTGCATTGTGTTTTCACCCTGGCCGATTCGCAATGCGAAGGTCTTCCATGCGTTCGTTCCGCTGCGAACGACGGTGGGTTACGAACTGTGGATGGGCAATCGACATGGCGCTACGGGCTATCTGGATGAGTCGCTCTTTCCATCGTTCAACGCGGACGAACTCAATGACTACAAAGTTCGCGGTGAGCTCGGCTACACGGCGCACAAGTCGGAGCTGGCGAAGCAATATATTCTGACGCATCCCAGGTCGGTCGCACACCTGACTGCTCTGCGCATGATGCGTTATTGGTTTGGCACCGGAGCTAAGGGCGGCTCGCCGATCTTCGCGCTGCACGCCGTACTCACCTTTGCCTTTGGCATGGTGGGTTTATGGATGATGTATCGCCGACGGCTGTTTGACATCGCAATCCTATTTGCGTTGCCCCTGCTTGTGTTTCCGATTCCTTACTACATTACTCATGCGGAATTCCGCTATCGGCTCGCGCTCGATCCGTTGCTGACGATCCTCGCAGCGTATGCCGTAGGGACGTTATATCGTGGCCGTAAGATCGTGAAGCCTGCACCGGATCAGGCTTCGCATGGCTAGCCAGAGACAAGAGCTACGCGTTGTTTCGATCGTTGGGCTCGCCTTACTGCTGCGTCTCGCGGTAGTTGTAGTGGTCGCGAGAGGTCACTCGACAAGCTGGTTCTTCGATCAGGCGACCGAGCTGGGCCGTCTTGCTGAGTCGTTACGGACAGGCCATGGACTCAGCTCGCCGTTCGGTGGATCGACGGGACCTTCCGCGTTTCTGTCGCCTGGATATCCAGCTATCATCGCGGCAGTCTTCGGTGCGTTTGGCGCGTTGAGTGCCACGTCGGAGTACGTCATTATGACGCTGCAAGCGCTGTTCGGTGCGGCGACGGTACTGGTCACGATGCTGTTCGCACGGCGCGCCTTCGGCGTTCGGGTGGCGAATACCGCCGGCTGGATCTGCGCGCTGTGTCCGCCGGCACTCTTCCTGCCAACCCTTTTCTGGGAGACGAGCCTCTCCATTCTGCTGGCGACTTCGCTGGTCGCTCTCGCAGTTCGATGCGCGACATATTCAGCGACAATGAGCTGGGTAGCGATGGGGTTAGTGAGCGCGGCAGCCCTCGCAGTCAACCCCTCTCTGCTGCCGATTGTTGTTTGCGGTTTTGGTTGGGCGAACTATCAAGTACGTACGAAGTCGCTGGCTCCTGCGGTCGCCGGAGTACTTTTATGCGTGACCCTCTCCGTACCGTGGGCTGTGCGGAACTACAACCAGCTCCATGCGTTCATTCCGCTGCGCAGCAATGTTGGGTACGAGCTTTGGCAGGGCAACCGTGTAGGCTCTGACGGATTCTTTCTTGCCGGCTTGCATCCGAACGTCAACGTCGCAGAGTTCCAGCGTTACGAGACGCTGGGCGAAGTCGGATACATGCACGAGAAGCTCAAACTCGCCGAGGCTCGCATCGCCGAAGATCGTGGATGGTTCCTGGGCCTCACCGCCAAGCGAACCTTCTACTTCTGGACAGGGATCGCCAGACAGTCGTCTTCGCTGGTGGTCGCTTACATTACGATCACTACGGTCTTTGGATTTATTGGACTTATAAAGCTGAGGCGCAGCGACCGCTCTCTTGCAGTTTATTTGCTGGTCACACTGATGCTATTTCCGATTCCGTATTACATCACTCACCCGGACTATCGCTTTAGGCTGGTGGTGGATCCAATCCTTGTGGCTTTGGCGGCTGTTGCGGTTGGTCCGCGGAAGTCCGAAGACACAAGCTCCTAGTCGATCTCTAGTACATCGCCGAGTTGCACGCCGCACTCCGCGATGCGGCCGGCGGGAAGCTCGATGACACTGCGCAAGCGGAGGTTGATGGAAGTCATACGCCAGGGCTTCAGGTTGGGCCATAACTTGATGACTTCTCGCTTGCCGTTCAGCCCGATGACGTCGATCGGAAACTTCATTCCAAACATATGAACGCCGGAGCAGGGCTTTATCCAAAGCCCTGCTCCGGCGTCCAATCCTGTACGTCCCAGAAGCCCCTTCCCACGCGTCGCGGAAGTATCTGCGACTTCGATGCGATCCCCAATGACAGTGCCGCGAGTAATATCGACTACTTGAGTGACCCGCATGGGAATGGACTTCTCCTTGATTCTTCAGTCAGAGATAAGCTTACGCTTTCTGCTTTCTGCGAAGAACGATAACCGATAGTACGATCACTGCCAGAACGCCAGCAGCGGCGCGAACGAGCATATTTGTGTCCATAAGTTTAGGCCTCCTTTCCGGAAACGTTCCAAAGTGTAGAAAAGTCGTAGGCGCGCGCGGTCTGCGCGGTCGCGAAGGCATACGCGAAATCCTCGGAGAGGGTACTCGAGGCGAGTGAGGACATGAGTCTCTTCATCATCCTAGTGCCCTCCCATTCCAGACATGCCCGAAGCGACGATCAAAATTGCCGGTGCCAGCAGAACGATAAAGATGCATGGGAAGATACACAACACCAGCGGAAAGATGATCTTAATCTTGGTCTTCATCGCAGCCTCTTCGGCACGCTGACGGCGCCCAAGTCTTAACTCCTCGGAGAAGCGAGAGAGAGCCTTTGTGACCGGAGTTCCGAATCGGTCCGTCTGAGTGAGCATGCTGACAAAGGCCTGAAATTCTTCAATCTTTGTGCGATCGGCAAGCATTTGCCAGGCCTCCAGTCGAGGCTGGCCGGCACGCTGTGCAAGGTTTACCTGCGCAAACTCCTGGCTGATGTCCTTGTGACTGAGACTGAGTTCGCTGCCAACACGAACCAATGCCTGATCCAAACCAAGACCGGCATCCACGCAGATGACTAACAGATCCATCGCGTCCGGCATGCTCTTGCGGATACGTTCCTTACGCTTGCCCTGCTGATGGGTGAGCCAGAAATCCGGCACCATGTAGCCGAGGATTGCGAGCGCGAGCACCCAGAAGAGTGTGTTGTCAGCTATGAAGCTTCCTGCAAAGGCAAGCACCAGCGGTGTCAGGAACTGCGCGGCGAAGAAGATATCCGACCTACCGGCGCTGCGCAATCCGGCCTGCACGAAACGCTCTGTCAGATTCGCATTTTCGGTAAAGCCAAGTTTGGCACGGAGAGTCTGAGCCCAGCTGAGAAGCTTATCGCGAAGCTCTTCTTCGCCTAAAATCTGACGCTTCTCCAACTGCGTGCTGGAAGTGACATCGAGGACCCGTTGCACCTCTGGCGCTGGCTTCAACAGCATCGGCACCATCAACAAGGCGACGACGCAGAAGACAGTGGCGGTAAGCGCGAAGTAGAAGATGAGTTGCATGGGTTCCTAGACTTCAATTCCGTTAACAATCTTGCGAATAATCAAGCCGCCCAGCACGAGTAAGCCGACGCCTGCATACAGCATCTTCTTTCCGGTGGGGTCGGTAAATAACACATTGGAGTAACCCGGGTTTACAACGTTAATCAGGCCAAGCATGATGATGGGTAAGGCGCAGAGGATCCAACCCGTCATGCGTCCCTGTGCCGTGTGGATTCTGATCTCCCCCTGGATGCGCGTGCGCTCTTTGATTACGAACAAGATGCGATCCAGAATTTCCGCCAGATTTCCGCCAGTATCTTTCTGCACCAGAATTCCAGTGATGAGGACGCGCAGATCCTGCGAAGGAACGCGATCCAGTAGCTGCATCAGCGCATCGCGAAATGGCAGGCCGTAGTTTTGTTTTTTATAGACTTCGCCGAACTCGGTCCTGGCTGGTTCCACTGCCTGATCGGCAACGATTGCGATCGCGGCGACCGGGGAATGGCCGGCCCGCAAAGATCTTGCGATCATGTCAATGCAATCCGGTAACGCCTTGTTGAAGGCCTCCATGCGGCGGGAGCATTTGACCTTCAGAATTGCGAGTGGAAGGTAAGCACCCAGGAGCGCGACAGGAGCCGCAATCAAAAGATTCACCGTGAAGACCCATGTGATCCCGCCCAAAGCCAGCGCTGCGGCGGCGCACTGCGCGATGACGGTGCCGACAGTGATTGGGCTGTCGGACTGGATGATGAGCAGCTGAATGCTTCGCGAGAATACCGTGCCCGTAACCAGGTCTTCGAGGAAGCCAAAGTTCCCACGCTTAAGGGTCTTGAGGTAGAGGTCGAGATCCAGCGTCTGAGTGCCGTCTTCGTTGGACTGCAACGACGCGAGACGCTTCTCCATCGCCTTCTGGTCGGGCGTTGGGCGCATCAACATGACCGCGAGGCCGAACGTGATGAGCGTGCTGACGAGGAATATAACGACGACCATGCTGCTCCTGAACTAGACTTCCTGCGAGTGTTCCATCAAGCTGGTCGGCAGTGGAATTCCGGCTGCAGTCAGCTTCTCCGCAAAGCGCGGCATAATGCCAGTCGCATAGAACCGGCCACGCACCTTTCCGTTCGGGCCAAGGCCCTTCTTCTCGAACAGGAAGATATCGTTCATACTGATAACTTCGCTGTACGCTCCGGTCAACTCGGTAATGTGCGTGATGCGGCGTGAACCATCACTCATTCGCGAGGCCTGGACGATCACATGAACGGCGGATGCGATCTGCGAACGGATCGCCTTCTCCGGCAGGCGCACCGAACCCATCATGGCCATCGTCTCCATACGCGCAATGGCGTCCCGCGGCGTGTTGGAGTGGATGGTCGTGAGGGAACCATCGTGGCCGGTGTTCATGGCCTGTAGCATGTCCAGCGTCTCTTCGCCGCGGACCTCGCCGAGGATGATGCGGTCGGGACGCATACGGAGCGCGTTGATGACTAGCTCGCGCTGCTTGACTGCGCCGTTTCCTTCGACGTTTGGCGGACGAGTCTCAAGTCGCACAACGTGCTCCTGCTTGACTTGAAGCTCAGCCGAGTCTTCGATCGTGACGATGCGCTCGAAGGGCGAAATGAAGCCGGAGAGGACGTTCAACAACGTCGTCTTACCGGAACCCGTACCGCCTGAAACCACAATATTCAACCGGGCTTTTACTGCGCCCCGCAAGACTTCAAGCATCGGCGCTGTCATCGCACCGAAGCGCAGCAAGTCTTCCGCAGTGAGGGGCTTGGTGCCAAACTTACGAATGGAGAGGATTGGCCCATCGACAGCCAGCGGCGGGATAATAACGTTGACACGCGAACCATCCGGCAGACGCGCATCGCACAGCGGAGAAGACTCATCGACGCGGCGGCCAACACCCGAGACGATCTTGTCGATGATCTGCATCAGGTGCTTGTTGTCTTTGAAGACTACGTTCGATAGCTCCAGCACACCGCGGCGTTCCACGTAGACCTTACTGTAGGTGTTGACCAGAATGTCGCTGACGGTTGAGTCGTTCAGCAAAGGCTCAAGTGGCCCAAAGCCGAAGACCTCATCCAAAACTTCCTGCGAGATTCGGTCGCGCTCCATACTGCTGAGCGGAACGTTCTGCTCTGTAACCAGTTGCTGGATGAGCGCAAATAGCTGCTGCTGCTTGCCGCGATCCTCCGTCATGTTACCGAGGCGCTCCAGGTCAAGCCGGCTCAGCAACTCTTTGTGGACGTTGGATTTCAGCTGCTGCTGCAAATGCTCCGGGATACCCCTGGAAGGGCGGATGCCCGAGAGCTGTGCTCTTGCGGGGCTCACGGCGATAGTGGCTTGTTCGATCATGGTCTCTTTACCAATCTCCCGCGTCGTTGGGGGCTGTATCCGTCTATCGGCAGATCGACCGATGTCTCACGATCTGGCGGAGTGTTTACATCCACATCGCAAATAGCTTTGCCTTCGGCTTGACCTTAGTCTCGGATTCGGCGACGTTCGCAGTCGATCCGACGACAGTGTTAGCCCACTTGATGAACTGCGTATTGAAGTCCGACTTCCCCCTCAGGGTGATCGGTTCGCCAAGATTTGCGGAGCGCACCAACTCGGCGTAGCTATTCGGCAACTGGATCGCAACCGGCACGCGAATCGCCTTTTCGATGTGTTCCACATTCACCGCATAACGCGATGCAACACGATTGACGACAACCTGCATCTTTACGGTTGCGCCGTCGATCTGCGTCAGGTGATCGACGTAGCGTGCCAGGTCGCGGATGGCGCCAATCTCTGGCGTCGCGACGAGATACACAGTGGTCGAAACATCGATGACAGCCAACGTGGTCTCGTCCATCGACGTAGGGCAGTCGATGACCACGTAGTCATATTCGCTGCGCAGAAACTCAAGCGTCGTCGCCACCGCTTCGGGGTCATCCTGCTTCACACCGCCGCAGATATCGGGCGAGGACAGCACGTCCAGTCCGCTGGGATGTTTCGCGACATAGCCCTTCAACAACTCGCTATCCAGGCGGCTCACGTTGCGGACCACTTCGTGGTAGTTGTTGCGGCTGCCATCCATGCCCAGGTAGACACATGCGTGTCCAAGCTCTGGGTGGTGGTCGATCAGCAGGGTCCGTTTGTTGTGGCTCTGCACCAGATACATCGCCATGTGGACGGCGAGTGTGGTCGTTCCAACTCCACCCTTTGAGCCGAGAAAAGTAAGGATCGATCCGCAGGTCAACGTCGGGACAGCGGAATCCATAAACTTCTGTTCAATTTGATTCAGCGTGGCATTAAGTGCATCTGGCTGAAATGGCTTGTGCAGAAATTCGGTACAGCCGCCGCGCATGGCGCGCAGCAACAGATCTGAATTGCGGCTCTCGGCCAACGCCATCACCGTGACGCGACCCGCAAAGAGTTGCTGCAGATACTTGGTGCTCTCGACAGCCTGTTCGGGGTCAAGATCGAAATCCACGATCGCGATCAGCCGCTTCGATGCGCCGATCTGAGGCCCGAAGTAGGGACGACGTACCGACGAGACGTACGCCTCAAAACTTGCAGAAGTAATCGCCCACTGGGTGGACTCCACAGTCTGAATAATCTCATCCGTCGTCTGCGTATCGACACAAACTGTGATGACTGCGACATCAAACGTAGCCGAATTATTGTGCATCATTCCAGCCATAATCCCCTCCCTTGTCGCTGTTCTTGCGCAAGGTTACTTCTTGGCCCCAGAGGGCAGGTCCTTGTCGAAGGTGGTGTTGTTCAGCATCGGGATCGCGCTCTGCGGCAGCACCAGCTCCTTGGTATCAACCACAGGGTCGATGATCGTCGGCGTAACGATGACGAGCAGTTCCGTATCGGAGTGCGTCACGTTCTTCGACTTGAAGAGCGAACCCAGAATCGGGATGCTCGCTGCTCCCGGAGTCTTCGCGTACAGATCAGTCGTACGCTTGTCGAGCAGGCCCGAGATTGCAAACGTCTGTCCGCTCTTCAACACTACTTGCGTCTCGGCGCGGCGCGTTGAGATTGCAGGAATGGTGTAACCCGAGATCTGGACCGCGTTCGTAAAGTCGAGCGCACTGACCTCCGGCGCTACGGTCAACTGGACCGTGCCGTCGTTGTTGACGACGGGCGTGAACTCCAGCTTGACTCCGTACGACTTGAAGACCACGCTGATTACCGGCGCACCAGACGATGAGCTCTGAATCATCGGGAACGGAAACTCACCGCCGGCAAGGAAGTTCGCCTTCTGGCCGCTCAGCGTTACGATGTTGGGTTCCGCGAGAATCTGTGCGACCTGCATGGTCTCCAGGTCCTGCAGCGTAGCGCCGATGTTCAGCCGCGAGAGAAACAAATTGAAGTTCAGCGGATTCACAACGCTCAACGACTTCACGCCGTTGGAGAGGATCTGCGCCATCTGCGATGGGTACTGGCCAGTGGTGGTTCCACCAGGATTGCTACCGCCGGAGCTGAAGAAGTTGAAGCCAAAGGTCGATAGCTTGGAGCGATCCACCTCAACCATCTTCACTTCCAGCTTGACCTGTTTGATACGCGCGGAGTCGATCACCAGGGAGTTCGAGACTTCCTTGGTGTAGAGTGAAGCAATCTTAACTGCCGCATCCGCTACCGCTGTCGTCTCCACTGTGCCGGTCAGTATGACGCGGGTTTCGTTACCCTGCACCTTGATCGCCTGGGTTGGCAGCGCCTGTTTCAACGAATCGCGCAGCATGTCGACGTTCAGGTCCGCGGAGACGATGTAGCTCTTCGACTCGCCCGACTCATCCCACACGATGACCGTGCTCGCACCAGCCTTCTTTGCCGTGACCACGATCTGGTTCGGGCTGGCGGTGTACGAATCGAGAATCTCTGGATTCGTAATGTAGACGCGTGCCAGGCGGTGCTTGGTGTCGATAAAGATGGACCGTCCGACGGTAATGTGGGTTCCCTGCTCGTCGAGCTGTTCACTGCTAAAGTTGGTGCCGTACTCCACCGGATGATCGGTATCCCGGGGCCGTGGAATGAGGATCGGACGGACCGCCATGACGGAGGCCTGCACCGGTTCGGCGGCGGCTTTCTTCAGCCGGGTAGCGGCCTGCGTTGCAGCCTGTATTGGGTCGATCTGGCCGGAGTCCCGAATCTGTGCGTATGCCGGAATTGCAGTAAGCGAACCTAATAGGGTCGCACCAAACGCGAACGATCGAAGACTACTGGGGAGATTCAGTGCTGCCTTGTAATCACTCATTGAAATGACTCCGAAGTCTGCTTGCCGCCGGCAACCGTCTGAACCGTATAAACACTCTTCAAGGATGCAGCCGGAGCATCGACTTTATGGATCTTTGCGTGGGATACCGGTGTGACATTGCCGCCAAGCTGGGTTAGTTCGGCCGGCTTGGCGTCGGTCTGCTCGTGATCGCTACCGTTACGCAGGATGAAGTGGACTGTGCCCTGCTGGCTGGCCAGCGTGACCCGCTCTGCATCGTTCGGCTTCACAAGCAACGTCACGACATCGACCGTGGTGGCCTTTCCTTCTGGATCGGGCTGCGTCTTCTGCCCAGCTGCCACAATCTCCGCATCCTGCAGGACCGTAGAGGTGACGGGGTTTGGCTGCTCAGGCGTCCGAAACGTCACCAGGACATCGACATGGGTACCGGGAAGCAGGAAGCCGGCTACGCCAACCACTTGGTCAGTCTTCAGCGAGATGGCCCGCATGCCAGCGGGAATTTTTCCGGAGAGCCCAAGGCCTGCACCGGGAGCTGCAAGCTGGCGATCGAGAATCGGTTCGCCCGCCGACACAGGGTAGAGAACGGTGCGGCCGACAACATCGTCAACCTTGAGAAACCCCCCATCCAACTTGCTGGCCGCCGACCAGTCGATAAGGGTGAGGTTGGCTTTCTGCAGAGTCTCCCCTGCATCCAGCGGCTTGGTAGCGGCTACATATTGCTGCTTCGGCGGGGCTGGGGAGTCGTGTTTCGACATGTTGCGGCTGACCCAGAACGTGAGCGTTCCGGCCCCGACCAGCGCGAACAGCAAAGCGAGAACTAAGCGACGTGCGGTCATCGAAATTACCTCTGGATTCCAAGCAGGTAGAACGTGATCGTGCTGCCTGCAGCGATGGCCACGCCATACGGGAGTCGCAGGTTATTGGCATTCAGCACATTGAGATCAGGATGGGGCGTCAGGCCCTCTTCCTTGTGGTGCGAGGCGAGCTGCCCAACGTTGTGCAAGGTCTGCTTCAGCTTGCCGCGCATCATCGCGAAGACGACGCCCATGACGCCACCCGCAAGAGAGGTCAGGATGAGGAGGTAGGCTGCGCTCGACAACCCGGCAAGGCATCCGACGGCTGCAATCAGCTTCACGTCGCCTGCACCCATTCCGCCGGCCAGGTAGAACGCCAGAAAGATCGCGCCGCAGATGAGGCCGGCAGCAAGGGAGGTCCATAGACCATGAAATCCGTCGAGTGAGGTGTGTAGCACCAGGCCAACCAGAATGGCCGGACCGGTGAGGTAATTTGGAATCCGCCGGCTCTTGATGTCCGTCGCCGCGCCAATCAGGGCGACGACCGTGGCAGCTGCAGGGTATACGAACTCTTTTTCTACGCCGATCATAAAGTTGTCCTTAGGCCGCAACTTCAGTGCGGCTGCAAGCAGTGGGACAGATGTTCAGGCCCTGGGGATAGAAGTTCAATTGCCACCTGTTCTGGGGATAAAGGCAAGAGAACTGGACATCGTTTCCGTTTGCTTCAGAAAGATGCCCAGCTCCGGATCTGCCTCTTCATTTCGCTTCCCCATGTAGGGCGTGTGTTCTCTGGAAGCGCCCTGGTTGGAGCGCTCAGGAGAGGTTAGACGCTGGTGGTCAGCGTGGTGCCGATCGAGGTGAAAGCGGTGCCGATGTTGGTGGAGAGGGTCTTCATAGCGGCAACTGCGCCGAGGCCGACGAGAGCTGCAACCAACGCGTATTCGATCAGGTCCTGGCCGGACTCG
>JAYVZU010000320.1:0-1517 GCA_043783075.1 Rhodanobacteraceae bacterium | reverse complement strand
CGCGCTTCCAGCAGACGCTGGAGCGCGGGGATCGTGGCGCCTTGAGACAGTCCGGCTGATTTCTGCAATTCGTAAGGTGTCGAGACACCGCTGTCGATTAGCGCCAGGATGAATAGATCCAGGTCGGTCCGGCGGCGTTTGTCACGTGTCTCAGACATGTTGACCTTAGTATACGAACCTTTGGGCCAGCTACTGAGCCTGGAGCAGGATCTGGCGACAGACCTTGGCCTGCATGTCTTCGTCCCCGGGCATACACAAGACCAGCCAGCGGGCGAAGCAATGCGCATACTGGTCCATGCCGGTGACGTCATCTGCCGCTCTGGGCGGACGCGCCAACGACATCAGTTCATCCGGAGATCTCATGTATGCGGGCAGGTGGTCGGCAGTAATGCGATCACGGTAAAGGTGGACGAGGTTGGAGGCATTGCCCACGATGGCTTCAATGTCCCCAAGAGCAAGTTCTTGTTGATAGATCCAACGTTGTGCAGCCTCAACGATCTCCAGAAAAACGGGTTCAGAACGGGGAGAGTCGCTTTCAACTGCGGCTGACTCGGTGGTTGGTGCACTCAGTACGGCAGCGATAAGTGCAAACTCTGTCTCGAGCAAGGCAGTCATGCGGCTGGGATCGGCTAGGTCGTTCATGGAAAGTTTCTTCCGATTCCAGATGAACTCCAGAAGCGGGGCGAGTGTCGACTGCTTGGGTGGTTGAACAAGGTAACGCGCGGCGGTGCCCTGGGCAAGGATGAAGAACAAGACGCGAGCCTCGACGGGCAACGCGCCATAGGAGATAGGGGAATTGAATAAGTCGGTCATTACTGCGAGTCTGTCCCTTGACCCCGTTCGAGCCAAAGCTATGCCGTTTCGGAACAACTAGAGCGATACTTCGGCCCATCGTTCGGTCTTGTTCAGGACTTCATCCCGCAGCGCTGCGTTCCCAGGGGCGCAGCGGTCCAGCCAGGCAGCGAGCCATGTGACACAAGATTCTAGCTTGTCGGACATGTCGCCGTCCTGATAATCAGCTGGGCGCGCTAACGGAAGCAGCTCAGCCGGGCTAAGCGATGACGACGCGGTAGTGTTCGGGATTAGGCGACTCTTGAAGTAGAGTCGTTTGCCCACCTCCGGCAATATCCAGAGCAGGTCAGGGCGAATGAGCGCCTGGTCTACGGTCCACTGATGAAGCACTTTCAACATCTGCTTTAGGCGTTCCGCCGGAGTCAATAGCTTGATCTTCTTCGGTCGAGGGGCCTTGACGGGACGCTTGTCCTCAGGGGTGCGCAAGAACTGGAGGTCTCTGCGGACGGTGGCTTCATCGTGAAGTACTCTCCTCGCAATCTCGCGGTTTGAAATACCCTGCTTTGCGAGGGCGCCCACCATGATTCGACGCATGCGGATACTGGGTTTCGATGTGGGAGCGGACCTGCCTGATACGGTCATACGATCACCTGTTCTTCAACGCTAAGGATACCTTCGCAGTTGTGTTGCCTGATGATCTTGCTACAGATTGCCGATTCGATTGG
>JAYVZU010000319.1:0-4750 GCA_043783075.1 Rhodanobacteraceae bacterium | reverse complement strand
CTGATTGACTGCGGTTCGGTCCTCGCCGCCGGGTAGTGGGCTGTTCGCAAAGAGCAGCTTCGCCGGGGCGGGGTTGGTCAAATCAGTGCGGATGTCGAAGCGTTCCCGGACCAGCAGACGCATGGGGAGGAGTTGGGATTTTTTGCCGCTGATCGCTTGCGTGTAGACGTCGGGATCGGGGTTGTCGATGATGATTGCCGGGAGTTTGCTGGTCGTGGCGAGGTGCGAGGCCAACGCGCCGCCCAGGCCGTCTCCGTAGGCGATGATTTGCAGGCTGGGGATGTGGCGGGTCTTTGTCAGGTATTCCAGCGCAGCGGCGGCGTCTTCGGTCATGCGGATTTCGTTGGGGTGGGTCGGGTCGCTCTGGCCGTAGCCGCGGTAGTCGACGGCGAAGATGTTGACGCCGGTGGCGTGCAGCAGGTTGAGCTTGGGGACGGTGGTGGAGAGGGAGCCGGAGCCGTCGTGCAGGAAGAGAATCGTACGGGTTGTTACGGGGCCTGCGGGGATCCACCAACCGCTCAGGCGTGGGGAGCCGGTGGCTGCGGCGTCGAAGCGGATCGCCTGAAAGGGAACCGAGGGGAGTGCGTCGATCTGTGTTGAGGGGTGCAGCATCAGCTGCCAGCTTCCCTGGTAAATGAGAAGGCAAAGCGAGAGGTAGGAAAACACGGCGCCGGCGGCGATGGTAAGGCCGAGGGCCTTGAGGAGCCAGCGCGGGTCCACGACTTCCAGTTGTGGTTTGGGATCAGGCTGTTTCGAGGAATGCTTTGCTGAGGTGGTTGCCATCTAGGGTTCCCTTCAAGGGTAGCATCGCAGCGTGTCTGCGAGGGATTTACGATTGGGGTGAGGTGATGGGGATGTCGCAGTGGGTGCGTTTTTGCAGTGTGGCGGAAGCTCCGGCCGATGGCAGTGTGGCAGAGGTTGAGGCGGCGGGGGTTGCGGTGTGTTTGGCAAGGATCAAGGGTGAGCTCTCGGCGATGGACAACTGGTGTCCGCACCGGCATGGGCCGATGGGGCAGGGATGGGTGGAAGGGAATTCGGTGGTGTGCCCGTGGCACTCATGGACGTTTGACGTGATGACGGGCGAGGCGGAGTGGCCGGTGCGGGACAAGATCGCGATCTTCCCGGTTCGGGTGGAGGGGCCGGACGTTCTTGTGGATATCGCGGGGGCAAAAAAGGGCGAGGAATCAGCGTAGGTTCTCCCCGGGAAATTGTGTGGCGGAATGCCGCCGACGGGGTAATATTCGGGCAAAGGTTGATCGACCGGGGACGGTTCGACTACTGATTTGAGAGGGATAACGATGAAGTTTCGCAAGCTGATGATTGCAGTTCTCGGTCTGGCCGTTGTTGCCGGGATGACGGTTCCAGCCAACGCTGCCGGACACAAGCACCACAAGAAGCATCACCACCGCAAAGCCTAGTGTTTACGCAGTGATGGAGAGCCCGGCCAATACGTCCGGGTTTTCCTTGTCTGCGGTCAGATGCATCAGCCCTCCAATCCTGATAGAATCGATTGATTCCGCCAATACAAGCAGAGTCAAAGAATCACTCTCAGGAGAGACAATGCAGGCTATGCGGGCGCTCCTCGCCTTAGAAGACGGGCGCATCTTTCGCGGGGTAGGATACGGCGCGAAGACAGAATGCGCGGGCGAGGTGGTTTTCAATACATCTTTGTCCGGTTACCAGGAAATTTTCACCGATCCGTCCTATTCCGGGCAGATCGTTGTCCTCACCAACCCTCACATTGGAAACTACGGGACTACTCCCAGCGATGCCGAGTCGGCCAGGCCGATGATCGAAGGTCTCGTGACGCGCGAGTTCTCGGCGATGAGCAGTAACTGGCGATCCACCGAGGTCGCGGACGAGTATCTGGAGCGCAATGGTATTCCGGTGATCGCCGAGATCGACACGCGGGCTGTCGTGCGGCATCTGCGTGCGAATGGCGTGATGCGTGGCGTCATTGCATCGGGACCGGACCTTGACGAAGCCGCGCTGGTTGCCAAGGCCCGTGCGATTCGCAAGATGGACGGGACTGATCTGGCGTCGGTTGTTTCGACCAAGGTGGTCTACGAGTGGTCTGCTGCGGAGCCGAAGAACCAGACCGGCGATAAGTACCTGCCGAATTCGGAAGGTGGCGCCGAGCTACATGTGGTTGCGTATGACTTTGGCATCAAGGAAAACATTCTCCGCATGCTGACGCGCGAGGGTTGCCGCGTGACGGTTGTTCCGGCGAAGACGTCGGCTGCCGAAGTGCTGGCGATGAACCCGGACGGCGTCTTCTGCTCGAACGGTCCGGGCGATCCGGAGCCTTTGGATTACGCGATCTCGAACGTACAGGCGCTAAAGGGGAAGGTGCCGCTGTTTGGGATTTGCCTTGGACACCAGATCTTTGGGCTGGCGCTGGGCGGCAAGACCTACAAGCTAAAGTTTGGGCATCATGGCGGGAATCACCCGATCCTGAACCACGCGACAGGCAAGGTCGAGATTACGGCGCAGAACCACAATTACAACGTCGATCCGGCGAGCCTGCCGGCGGATGTGGAACAGACGCACACGAATTTGAACGATAAGACGCTGGCGGGCTTGAAGCACAAGACGGACCCGATGTTCAGCGTGCAGTATCACCCGGAGGCTAGTCCCGGGCCGCATGACTCGCATTACCTGTTCCGCGATTTCCGCACGATGATGGAAGAGTGGAAGAAGTGAATCGGTCGACGGTGGGGTCGCGTGTCATTCCCTCGGGGGCTAAAGCCCGGATTTGTGGGAGTGGCGACGGCTTCAGGCGCGCCACAACGTGTAGCACGGTACAGGGCTTTAGCCCCCGAGGGAA
Source organism: Rhodanobacteraceae bacterium (assembly GCA_043783075.1). GTDB lineage: Bacteria > Acidobacteriota > Terriglobia > Terriglobales > Acidobacteriaceae > Edaphobacter. The sequence goes on along the minus strand of JAYVZU010000319.1, from coordinate 1,923 downwards.
TGTATGAGGCCGAAACGGGAGGTCGCCACGAACAACGGACAGACCTATTTCGTGACCTCAAACACGGTGCAGCGCAAGTGTTTCTTTCGGAGCGAAGACTGGTGCGATTTGTTTGTCGAGACGCTTTACGGATATCGGCCCGACAGATTCTTGATTCACCGATTCGTCGTCATGGAAGATCATTTTCATCTCTTGATGTCACCAATTGAAAGCCTCGAAAAAGCCGTGCAAATGGTCAAAGGTGGCTTCTCGTTTCGCGTGAAGACACATCTCGGTTGGACGGGAGATGTTTGGGCTGGTGGATTTTTAGATCATGGGATTCGTGATCAAGAGGATTTTGAAGTACATGAGCGGTACATCGCAAAGAATGCAGTCGAGTCAAGGGGAATCGAACGAGCGCAAGATCATCCATATTGTTCGGCAGGGGGCCGCTTCGAGTTGGACGCACTCCCTCGGGGGCTAAAGCCCGGATTTGTGGGTGTATCGGACGGCGCGGCTGAAGCCGCGCCCTTTCAAAGTAGAAATGGGAGCCTGAAGGCTCATTCGTTCAAGACAACAAACAGCAGAGCCCTTCAAAGCAATAGACAGGAAAGTGAGTAGAAATGCCACGCAGGAATGACATCGCGAAGATTTTGGTGATTGGGTCGGGCCCGATCGTGATTGGCCAGTCGGCTGAGTTTGACTACTCCGGGACGCAGGCCTGCAAGGCTCTGAAGGCCGAGGGGTATGAGGTGGTGCTGGTTAACTCCAACCCGGCATCGATCATGACCGACCCTGAAGTTGCCGACCGGACGTACATTGAACCGTTGACGCCGACGTATCTCGAAGAGATTCTGCGGGTCGAGGTCGAGATGCTTCGCGCTTCCGGCGCGACTGGGGTATTCGCCGTTCTGCCGACTGTTGGCGGGCAGACTGCGCTCAATCTCGCCGTCGATTTGGCTGACTCCGGCGTGCTGGATAAGTTTGGCGTGGAGTTGATCGGTGCGAAGTTGGAGGCGATCAAGAAGGCTGAAGATCGCCTGCTGTTCAAAGACGCGATGAACCGTATTGGGCTCGATATGCCACGGTCGCAGCTTGCGACGAACGTGGGCGATGGGCTCGCTTTCGCGGCGAAGATCGGGTTTCCGTGTGTTATCCGGCCGAGCTTTACGCTGGGTGGCTCGGGCGGCGGTATCGCTTACAACCGCGAGGAGATGACCGACATTCTTTCGCGCGGTATCGATCTCTCGCCGGTGGGTGAGTGCCTGATCGAGGAGAGCGTACTCGGCTGGAAGGAGTACGAGCTGGAGGTGGTGCGTGACCTGAACGACAACGTCATCATCATCTGCTCGATTGAGAACTTCGATCCGATGGGCGTGCACACGGGCGACTCCATCACTGTGGCACCGGCGCAGACGCTGACGGATCGCGAGTATCAGGCGATGCGGGATGCGGCGATTGCGGTGATCCGCGAGATCGGCGTGGAGACTGGCGGCAGCAATGTGCAGTTCGCGGTGAATCCGCTGAACGGCCGCATGACAGTCATTGAGATGAATCCGCGGGTCTCGCGTTCCAGCGCCCTGGCCAGCAAGGCAACTGGATTTCCGATTGCGAAGATTGCCGCTCGCCTTGCGGTGGGCTACACACTGGATGAGTTACAGAACGACATTACGAAGGTGACGCCCGCGTGCTTTGAGCCGACGATCGACTACTGCGTGGTCAAGATTCCGCGCTTCGCGTTCGAAAAGTTCCCGGCCGCCAACTCGACGCTCGGCACGCAGATGAAGTCGGTCGGCGAAGTGATGGCGATCGGCCGCACGTTCAAGGAAGCGCTGCAGAAGGCGCTGCGCGGCTTGGAAACCAAGCGCGCGGGGCTCGGCTGCGACCAGCGCGAACTGAAGCAGAAGGACGTCTCGTTCGAATCGCTGCAGCAGTTGCTTTCGC
>JAYVZU010000318.1:0-14236 GCA_043783075.1 Rhodanobacteraceae bacterium | reverse complement strand
GTCCGAGACGGGGTTCGATTTGGGGCCGGAGGATATGGGGCGGTATCTGGGCGGATTTGCGAAGGATGGCTTGATCAACATTGCCGGGGGCTGCTGTGGCAATACGCCGGAGCATATTGCGGCGATTGCGAAGGCTCTTGAGGGTGTGGAGCCAAGACGGTTGAATGTTGAGGTGGCGGCTTGAGCGGTGAGATTCGTGGGAGTTCTAACGACAAATACGGAGATTCTGGCTTTGCCAGAATGACGGCAGGAGCTGTGAAGCCGTTGCGGTTGTCGGGATCGCAGCCGTTTACGCAGCAAGTTGGCGTGTATATCATGATCGGTGAGCGGACGAATGTTGCCGGGTCGCCGAAGTTTGCCAGGCTGGTAAAGGAAGGCAAGTACGAAGAGGCTGTAAGCATTGCTCGGCAGCAGGTGGAGAACGGCGCGAACGTCATCGACATCTGCATGGATGAGGGGATGATCGACGGTGTGGCCGCGATGACTCGCTACCTGCAGCTTTTGGCCAGCGAGCCGGAGGTGGCGAAGGTTCCGTTCATGGTCGATTCCTCGAAGTGGGAGGTGATTGAGGCTGGGCTGAAGTGCCTGCAGGGCAAGGGCATTGTGAACTCGATCTCGCTGAAAGAGGGTGAGGAAAAGTTCCGCGAGAACGCTGCCAAGGTGATGAAGTACGGGGCAGCGGTAGTCGTCATGGCGTTCGATGAAAACGGTCAGGCGGCGACGCTGGCGGAGAAGATTCGCATCTGCACGCGGGCGTATCGGATTCTTGTGGATGAGGTTGGATTTCCGCCGGAAGATATTATTTTCGATCCGAATATCCTGACCGTTGCGACGGGCATGGAGGAGCACAATAACTACGCGGTCGACTTTATTGAGGCGACGCGATGGATAAAGGCGAACCTGCCATACGCCAAGGTGAGCGGCGGGGTTTCGAATATCTCGTTCAGCTTCCGTGGCAATAACCAGGTTCGCGAGGCGATGCACTCGGCGTTTTTGTACCACGCGATTGCGGCGGGTATGGACATGGGGATCGTAAACGCCGGGATGCTGGAGGTTTACGAGGAGATTGAGCCAGAGCTGAAGGTGCTGGTCGAGGATGTGCTGCTGAACCGTCGGCCGGAAGCTACGGAACGGCTGGTGGAGTATGGCGAGACGCTGAAGGGTGCGGACAAGGTCACGACCGAGAAGAAGGCCGAGGAGTGGCGTGCCGGGACGGTTGAACAGCGGTTGAGCCATGCGCTGGTGAAGGGGATCGACACCTATATTGAGTTCGATACGGAAGAGGCTCGCGTGAAGCTGGGGCGGCCGCTGCTGGTGATTGAAGGGCCGCTGATGGACGGGATGAGCGTGGTTGGCGACCTGTTTGGCGCGGGCAAGATGTTTTTGCCGCAGGTGGTGAAGTCAGCGCGGGTGATGAAGAAGGCTGTGGCACATCTGACGCCGTTTATGGAGGCAGAGAAGGCTGCGATGGAGGCCGCTGGGCAGGTGGTCAAGGCGCAGGGGAAGATCGTTTTGGCGACGGTCAAGGGCGATGTTCACGATATTGGGAAGAATATTGTGGGTGTGGTGCTGGCTTGCAATAACTACGAGGTCATCGACATGGGGGTCATGGTCTCGAGCGAGAAGATTCTGGAGCGCGCGAAGCTTGAGAAGGCCGACATGATCGGCCTGAGCGGGCTGATTACGCCGTCGCTGGACGAGATGGTGCATGTGGCGAAGGAGATGGAGCGGCAGGGTTTTACGCTGCCTCTGCTGGTTGGTGGCGCGACGACGAGCCGGGCACATACGGCGGTGAAGATCGCTCCGCACTACAGCCAGCCGGTGGTGCATGTTTTGGACGCCAGCCGTGCGGTGGGTGTGACGACGAGCCTGCTGAGCGACGACGGCAAAGCGGATTTTGTGGCGAAGCATCGGGCTGAGTATGATGCGCTGAGGAAGGCTCATGCGGCTCCGAAGCAGGCTGTGGTGTCGCTTGCTGTGGCGCGGTCGCGACGGACTCCGATTGAGTGGCGTGCAGAGGATCTGACGCGGCCGGAGTTTACGGGCGTGCGGATTCTGGAGAATTTTCCGCTGGCGCGGCTGCGGGAATTTATCGACTGGACGCCGTTTTTCCATACGTGGGGGATGAAGGGGATCTATCCGCGGATTCTGGAGCATTCGGAGCAGGGCGTTGAGGCGGGGAAGATCTTTGCCGATGGAAATGCGCTGCTGGGCCGGATCATCGCGCAAAACCTGATTACGGCGCGCGGGGTTTATGGGCTGTTTCCGGCGAACGCGGTTGGGGATGATGTCGAGCTGGAGAACGGGACGCGGTTTCACTTTTTGCGGCAGCAGGCGAATCGCGAGGGGAGTGAGCCGTGCCGGTCGCTGGCAGATTTTGTGGCGCCGCAGGAGACCGGGTTGCGGGATTCGATTGGAGCTTTCGCGGTGACGAGCGGGATTGGGCTGAAGGAGCTTTGCGACGGGTTTCGCGCGGCGAACGACGACTACAACGCGATTATGGCGGAGGCTCTGGCGGACAGGCTGGCCGAGGCGTTTGCGGAGTGTCTGCACAAGATGGTGCGGGATGAGTGGGGTTATGGGCGGGCCGAAGGGTTGTCGCCGGCAGAGCTGATTCTGGAGAAGTATCGTGGAATTCGACCGGCGCCGGGGTATCCGGCTTGCCCGGATCATACGGAAAAGGGGACGATCTGGAGTTTGCTGGATGCGGAGGCGGCGACCGGGATCAAGCTGACGGAGTCGTTTGCGATGTGGCCGGGGTCGAGCGTAAGCGGGCTTTATTTTGGGCATCCAGAGTCGAGATACTTCTCGCTGGGCAAGATTGATCGGGACCAGGTGGCTGATTATGCGGAACGTAAGGGAATGACAGTGGGTGAGGTTGAGCGGTGGCTGGGACAGAATTTAAACTATGATCCGGCTGGGTAACAGGCGTACTGTCGAGAAAAGGACTACGGGGCCGAATGACTACTGAATTGCGGGGAACTGAGACAAAGCAATACATTCTGCATATCTGTCGACGAGAGATTTTGCGGCCGATTCGCGATGAGATTCTGCGGCTATCGGGGTTTGAAGTGGAGTCGACTTGCCTTCGGGAGGATGCGATCGAGATATTTCAAGGGAATTTGTTTCACCTGGTGCTGGTCGATGTTGAGGGCCAGGATGGGGTCGAGATGGCGGAGGGGCTGTGCGGGGATGTAAGGACGATCCACCCGGGACAGCTGGTAGCGTTTGTGTGCAATTGGCGGGTGGCGTTTGTGTCGGATTGCCCGGACCAGGTGCTGCGGACGGAGTTTGATCCGGAGGCATTTGTGGCTGGGGTTCGCGGACTGCTGGAGCCTACGACGTCGGATACGCCGGGTCAGCCTTGATTTGATCGATTTGATCGATTTGATCGATTTGGGCGACGTGGCGAAGGGTGTGCTGGGCGAGGACGACGAGCCACTGGTAGCAATCGAGGTCTCCGAAGGCGATGTGGGGGAAGAAGTGATCGTGGAGCGGGGCCTCGGTGTGGGCTGCGAAGGCGATAGTATGAGCGCGGGTGGCGCGGAATTCGGCGATCATGGCTTCGGGAGTGGACCAGCGGCCCTGGGGTTGGGCGACTTCGCGGGCTTTGAGTTTCATGTCGCGGGATGTGGGTAGGCCGAGGATTTGCGGGTCTTTGGTGAGGGCTGCGGATTTTTTGTCGGGCTGGGCTGGAGCATCGAGGACGCGCTCGATCATCGTGCGGAGGAAGGCTTCGAGGGCGATGAGGTGCTCTAGGTTTTCAGCGATGGACCAGCGGTCGCGGGACTCGCGGAAGTGCCACTGGGCTTCGGAGATGCCGTCGAAGAGGCGCAAGAGAGTTGTTTCGCTGGTGGCTAGCTGGTCGAGGACGATTTGTCGGGCTTGGGGTTCCATCGGATGATTTTAGGGGTTTGGGGCGTGGAACGGATGTTTCCATAGGTTGCATCGGTCTCTCGGGAGATGTTATAACTTAGGTATTCCTACCAGTTTCGGCTGGTTTGAATTTCATGCAGAGTGGTTGAGGGACGAGCCCTTTGACGCCACGACAACCGGACAGAACAATGGCGTACCGGTGTCAACTCTCTCCTGGAAGCGCAAGCTTTTGAGGGTACATGAGATTCGGAGTAGAGGGCACGGTTGATTTCGTGATCCCAGATGCCTACCCGTATTTCATCTCCCCCTTCCAATTGAGTGGCGTCCGAGACAAGGCATACCCCTTTGCGCCTGCAAGCTGAGGATTAAGGGAGCTGAGCTTTGGAATATTCCTGTCAGACCTACGAGTTGAAGTGCAATGAGTGCGGTCGCCGGTTTGGCAATCGCCCGCTCTCCGGCTGCCCTGAGTGTTTGGCGCCGCTGGAGATTGTGTACGATCTCGACATCATCCGCAAAGAAGGCAGGTTTACGCGCGCCAACATCGCCGCGGGTCCGTTCAATATCTGGCGATATGCTGCACTTCTTCCCATTCCCGAGGGCTTTGAGCCAGATATTCCGGTGGGCTTTACGCCTCTGGTGCGGGCTCGCTCGCTGGGCAAGCGGATTGGCGCAGACAGTCTGTACGTGAAGAACGATGCCGTTTGCTTCCCGACACTTTCGTTCAAGGATCGCGTGGTTTCGGTTGCGCTGGCGAATGCACAGAAGTTTGGCTTCAAGACGGTTGGCTGTTCTTCCACTGGCAACCTGGCGAACTCGGTTGCGGCTCAGGCTGCTCGGCTGGGACTGAAGGCTACGATTCTGATTCCGTCGGACCTGGAGCCGGCTAAGATCCTGAATACGCTGGTTTATGGCGCACGGCTAGTTCGGATTGACGGCAACTACGACCATGTCAACCGACTTTGCACGCTGATCGCGGACGAGTACAGCTACGGGTTTGTGAACGTGAATTTGCGGCCGTACTATGCTGAGGGCTCAAAGACTCAGGGGTACGAGATTGCAGAGCAGTTGGGCTGGAAGCTGCCCGACAACGTAGTCTGCCCGATGGCTGGCGGTTCGTTGATTCGCAAGATTCGCAAGGCTTTCAATGAGTTGATTGCGCTGGGTCTGGTGGAAGACAAGCCGGTGCGGTTCTTTGGGGCGCAGGCTACGGGCTGCTCGCCGATCTCACAGTCGGTTCGCAATGGCTGGGACTATATTGAACCGCAGCGTCCGAACACGATTGCGCGCTCACTTGCCATTGGGAATCCCGCAGACGGCCCAGCGGCTTCGAAGATGATCCGCGCGACCGGCGGTTGGGCGGAGGATGTTTCGGACGTCGAGCTGGTGGCCGGGATTCAAGAGCTAGCGGAGACGGAAGGTATCTTTACTGAGACGGCAGGCGGCGTAACGACGGCCGTGACGGCTCGGCTGTTTGCGCAGGGCAGGATTAAGCGGGATGAGACGACGGTTGTCTGCATCACGGGTAACGGATTGAAGACGACGGATGCGCTGGCCGGGTACTACGACCATGTGGATTCTCGTGCGATTCGTCCGCGGCTGGCGGACTTTGTGGACTACATTGCGGGGCTGGATTGCCAGGATGTGGACGCATTCCCGGAACCTGCGTTGGTTGGTTAGGTTTTGTAACGGCCCCTTTGGGGCAAGGAGTTGTGAGTGGCAATCAAGATTATTCTTCCGACCGCTTTTGTGCGGCACACCGATGGGCAGAAGCAGTTAAGCTCGGACGCTGCGAACCTGCCGGCGTTGATTCTGGATATCGACAAGAACTTTCCGGCGCTTTCGACACAGATCAAGGACGAGACGGGCAAGTTGCGCCGTTTCATCAACATCTATGTGAACGACGAGGATATTCGCTTTCTGGGCGGGGAATCTTATGCGTTCCAGGATGGCGATGAAGTGATGCTGATTCCGTCGATCGCTGGCGGATGCGCTAGCTAGGGAAGATTAGAACAGGCAACGGCGCAATACTGAGATTCTTCGCTGCGCTCAGAATGACCTCGTTCCGGGTTTGTGGATTCGCGTGGATCTCCGGTTAAGGTCAAGAATCCCGGTAATTTGAGTGAGGCATGAGCAACGCTTTTGAAGTTAGACCGCTCTTATAGCTTGTACTCGATGCGGTTTATCGATCCCTAAGCTGGAAAGAAGGTTGCCATGTTCCTGATTCTTGCGGTTGTTCTGATTATTCTTTGGCTTGGCGGATTCACGATCATGCACGTCTCCGGCGGGCTAATCCACCTGTTGCTGCTGTTTGCGTTGATATCTGTGATCGTGCACTTCATCTCTGGCCGTCGAACGGTCTAAAGGTTTTGATTTTCGGACAGGAAGACCCCGGAAGCTCTTCCGGGGTCTTCCTGTTGGCGGTTAAGCTTCGCTGTCCACTTTACGCATCCATTCGGGCATTTGTGTCGGTGAAAGTGTCAGGCCATTCGCGGCGTAGAAGGCTTCGAGGCGTTTACGAGTTTGATCGTTTTTGCGCAAACCAAGGTAGTCGACTGCGTTCCAGCCTAGGAAGCGATCCTGAACGGAGTGCTTGCCGATGATTTTCGGTGCTTCCGGGAGTTGCGCTGCCAGAGCCTGAAAGCGGGTTTGGTAGTTCTCGACATTTCCGATGTGCATGAGGAGATTCCAGTCGGTGCCGTACATCATGCGCGTGGGAAGCAGGTCTTTGGGCAATGTGCGGTCGTTGTATGCGATGTTATATCTAACTTCTACTGGCTCCAATTTCGTGCCGAGAATCTCTGAGTTGTAGCCTGCGTCCCCGTAGACATTCTTGCCCTGGGCGAGGATTTTGATCAGGTCTTCTGCCGGATATGGGATGATGTTGCCACATGGAGGGATCTTTGAAAAATTACCGAGATGTCCGAAGTTGATTCTGAGTTTGGAGTGTGATTGGATGACCGGTGCCCAGTGTTTTGCCGTCGCCAACTCCATGAGGGTATCGTTCTGGCCGTTGGTTGCGGCGGAATGGCACATCACGGGTACGTCATATTTCTCGCACCAGGTGAAGAATTCTTCGAGAACCTGATCGAGACGAACTCCTAAGGGAGCAGGCGGTTTGGTGTCGTGGAAGTCGAGAAGTGAGCCGTCTCTCATCCACGGAAGGAAATTTCCGAACTTATAGATATCGGGGTTCTGACTTGCATTTCCTGAAGCCGCGAATCCCATCGGCGGATAGAGCTTGACCCCAATGCAGCCTTTATTGCATATGGCATCCTTTATGAACTGGAGCGATGACCACACGGGATAATGTTTTTGGGCTCGAAAGGCTACCTCGCGTAGAGGGTCAAACGGGGCAAATGCATGGACCTGACCCTTGGTGTAGATGCTGATCTCCGACATGACGTCGATCTGCTTTTGCAGCGGGGTTTCATTTGGCCTTCCCTGCGAAAGCCACCAGTCGTAGTCGACGAGATGGGCAACCATGAGATCAACGTTTCGTTCAGCCTGAGGAGCATTGCCAGTAAATGTCGTGAGGTAATCCTGTACTTCAGTGATGCGGTATTGATCATTTTCTGCGAGGTATCCGACGAGGCCGGGCACGGAGAAGCTGGGAATTGGCTTTGTGCAAGGTGGGTCGGACTCTGCAATGCTGGCGCGGATGGACGGCATTGCAGCTAACGTGGCATCTTGCGTCGCTTTAAATCCCTTGTAGTCTTTCGGTTCGAAACTTTGCTTTATGTGCCATTTGTATTCGTTTTCCGTCGCATCAGTTTGCATTACTGCCGCGAGCGAGCGTCTAGCGGGGGTCGAAGTGAGTGCAAGTGGTATCCGGACTGCTTTGACAGAGACTGTTTGGGGCTCCGACGTTGGTGCGTTCATTTGCGTCAAAGCCCTCAGCACGTCTTTGCGGGTAGCCTTGTAGCGGTGATCGCGAGCCGCTTCTAGTATGGCATCGGCCATGCCGGATTTATCGCTCAATTGCTTTAGAAAGCCGAGCTCCTGATCGCCGCATGGTGCAGGTAAGGCAAGGAGACGAACTAGTTCACCAGCGACGTTTTTCAATTCCTGCGGGATACCGGGTTCGGCCAGCACGACTCTTGCGATGAACTCTTTTACGGGCAGGTCGGAGCCATTGAAGATGTGGCAGTGTGCGTCGATGAGGAGGCCTTGATCGGTTTTACCGACGGGGGGCAGGCCCACCGGCTTCAAGATGCTGGTGGTGTGATGGATGCAGCAGCCGGAGAGGGATGTCGCAGCTGCGACGATTGCAGTGTTTGAGAGAAGTGTGCGTCGGCTGAGGGTTGGGCGTAATTCGGACTTGCGGATGGGAAACATGCTCGGCTCCGGAAGGTGAATAAAGTTGAGAACAATCGGTGTTACTTCATCTCAGCTTCGAGCGGGAGGTAAATTCCATGTTTCTTTGAGGATATTTAATCGATGAACCGCCGGGTGATGTTGCTGTAGGCGTCGATGCGGCGGTCGCGTAGGAAGGGCCAGTTGCGGCGGGTGTCTTCGAGGAGCTTGGTGTCGATCTCGGCGACGAGGATTTCTTCCTTGTCGTGCGAGGCCTGGGCGATGACTCGGCCGAAGGGGTCGGCGATGAAGGAGCCGCCCCAGAATTCGAGGCCAGTACCGTCGGGACCCTTCATCATGACGCCGTTGTGGAGGACGTCGCCGTGCTCGTGGCCGACACGGTTGACGGCTCCGACGAAAACTCCGTTGGAGATGGCGTGGGCTCGCTGCATGGTCTGCCAGGCGGAGTACTGGGCCTCGCCGAACTCAGCTTTTTCAGAGGGGTGCCAGCCGATGGCAGTGGGGTAGAAGAGGGTTTCGGCGCCCATGAGGGCGGTGATGCGGGCGGCCTCGGGGTACCACTGGTCCCAGCAGATGAGGGTGCCTATGGGGCCGGCGGAAGTGTCGAATTTCTTGAAGCCGAGGTCGCCAGGAGTGAAGTAGAACTTCTCGTAGTAGAGCGGGTCGTCGGGGATGTGCATCTTGCGGTAGGTCCCGGCGAGGGAGCCATCGGCTTCCAGAATCGCGACCGTGTTGTGATAGAGGCCGGCGGCGCGGCGCTCGAAGAGGGAAGCGATGACGACGACGTTCTCTTCGGCGGCGACGCGGGAGAGGACGTCGGTGGAGGGGCCGGGGATGGACTCGGCGGTGTCGAATAGGGCATGCTCCTCGCGCTGGCAGAAGTACTGGGCGCGGAAGAGTTCGGGCAGACATACGATGTTGGCACCTGCGCGGGCGGCCTCGCGGACTAGGGTGGTGGCCTTGTCGAGGTTGGCCTCGGTATCGGCGGAGCAGGACATCTGGATGAGGGCGATCTTTTTGTGATTCGGCATGGTATTCACTATCCAGTTTACTGTCTCACGGGAGTGGTTACGCGCAAGTAAAAGGGGAGCCATATTCTGGCCCCCCTTTGAGATCGTAAGTGAAGCCCATGAAGCTAGGGCTTGGGTACGCTGTTGATGGTGTGGAGGATGACAGAGACGATCTGGTAGGGGTCGCCCTGCGAGTTCGGGCGGCGATCTTCCAGGTAGCCCTTGTAGTCATCCTTGATGAAGTTTACGGGCATACGGATGGAGGCGCCGCGATCCGACAGGCCGTAGCTGAACTTGTCGATCGCCTGCGTCTCGTGGTGGCCGGTGAGGCGGAGGTGGTTGTCAGGACCGTAGACTGCGATGTGCGCTGAGACGTTCTCGGAGAACTTCGCCATGAGGGCCTCGAAGTACACCTTGCCGCCGACGTTGCGGATGTAGTCGGTGGAGAAGTTGCAGTGCATGCCGGAGCCGTTCCAGTCGCCCTTGATGGGCTTGCAATGGAATTCGACGTCTACTTCGTACTGCTCGCAGAGGCGCATCAGCAGGTAGCGCGCGACCCAGGTGTCGTCGGCGGCCTTTTGGGAGCCCTTACCGAATACCTGAAACTCCCACTGGCCCTTAGCCACTTCGGCGTTGATGCCTTCGTGGTTGATGCCGGCGGCGAGGCACAGGTCGAGGTGCTCTTCGACGATCTGGCGGGCGATGCTGCCCATGTACTTGAAGCCGACGCCGCAGTAGTACGGACCCTGCGGGATGCTGGGGTAGCCACCTTCGGGGAAGCCCAGAGGACGGCCGTCCTGATAGAGGAAGTACTCCTGCTCGAGGCCCACCCAGAATTCGGGGTCGTTTTCAATGGTCGCGCGGAAGTTAGTAGGGTGCGGCGTTCCGTCGGCGTTCAGAACTTCACTGAGGACGACGTAGGCGTCCTTGCGGCTGGCATCGGGATAGAGTGCGACAGGCTTCAGGACGCAGTCAGAGCTCTTGCCCTCGGCCTGATTGGTGGAACTGCCGTCGAAACCCCAGAGAGGCAGGTCGGCGAGGGTCGGGGGATTCTCAAAGGACTTGAGCTGCGTTTTACCGCGCAGACCAGGTACGGGTTTGTTGCCGTCAAGCCAGATGTATTCCAGTTTGTACTTTGTCATGGTATTTGGAGGCTCAGTGGGTCGAGGAAGTCCTTACGCCCGGCTTTCTTTGGAATTGAGATACAGAGCAGTGCTTTACCCACGAAACACCGCATGGGCGGAGAAGTATATGGAATATTTTGGAGTCTACCATAGGATAAATAAAGATTCCCTAAAGATGGTCGCGTCGGAGGGGCAGGTTTGGGGTGGCTCAGAATCGGTGAGAGGAGCCTGCAGTTGGGTGGGTGGATACAGGGTAGAGCGGTAACCGGAAATTCCGTGCGGTAAACGGCTGTGGCGGTTGTCAGCGGTAATTTGAGGGTGGTAGTTTTGCCTCATTCCAATTTCGGAGCGTAATCTTCATGCAATCGAGCTACAACGGCATTCCGGTCCCCGTGGACGGCGCAGCAATCACGTATTCAGACGGCGTCTACACAGTGCCGGACAACCCGATCATTCCGTTTATCGAAGGGGATGGGACTGGGCGTGATATCTGGAAGGCGTCGGTTCGGGTATTCGATGCGGCCGTTGAAAAGGCTTATGGTGGCAAGCGCAAGGTGGAGTGGTACGAGGTTCTGGCCGGCGAAAAGAGCTACCGCGCGACGCAGAACTGGCTTCCGGACGACACCGTAAAGGCGACGATCGACTTTCGCGTGTCGATCAAGGGACCTCTGACGACGCCGGTAGGTGGTGGAATCCGTTCGCTGAACGTGGCTCTGCGGCAGTTGATGGATCTGTACCAGTGCATTCGGCCAGTGAAGTATTACGCTGGTGTGCCCAGCCCGGTGAAGCATCCGGAGAAGCTGGATGTCGTGATCTTCCGCGAGAATACGGAAGATATTTATGCAGGAATCGAGTTCCGCGAGGGTACTGCGGATTGCGCGAAGGTGATCTCATTCATCAACGATGACATGCTGAAGGGCACGAAGAAGAAGATTCGACTGGACTCGGGTGTTGGCATCAAGCCGATCTCGATTACGGGTTCGAAGCGGTTGGTGCGGGCTGCGATTGAGTATGCGCTTAAGTCCGGCCGCAAGACCGTGACGCTGGTCCACAAGGGCAATATCCAGAAGTTTACCGAGGGCGCGTTCCGCGAGTGGGGTTACGAGGTTGCGTCGCAGGAGTTCCGCGAGCAGACCGTGACCGAGCGTGAGAGCTGGATTCTGGGAAATGTGGAGGCGAATCCGAACCTGACGCCGGAAGCAAATGCCGCTCTGATTGAGCCGGGAATCGAGTTTGCGGCGAAGGAGTTTGGCGAAGAAGTTGTGGCCGAGGTTAAGGCTGTTCTGGCCAGCATCGGCGAATCGCACGGCGGCGGCAAGTGGAAGTCGAAGGTGCTGGTCAATGACCGCATCGCCGACTCCATCTTTCAGCAGATCATTCTGCGCCCCGAGGACTATAGCATTCTGGCGACAACGAACCTGAACGGCGACTATATCTCCGACGCTGCTGCGGCGCAGGTTGGCGGATTGGGAATCGCACCGGGCGGCAATATCGGCGACGGTTTCGCCGTGTTTGAAGCGACGCACGGAACGGCTCCGAAGTATGCCGATAAGGATGTCATTAATCCGGGCAGCGTCATGCTTTCGGGCGTGATGTTGTTCGACTTCCTGGGTTGGACGGAGGCCGCTCGCTTGATCGAAAGTTCGATGGAGAAGACGATCGCGCAGAAATTTGTGACGTATGACTTTGAGCGCGGCATGCAGGGCGCGACCAAGGTCAAGACGAGCGAGTTTGCTTCCCATATGATTGGGAACATGTAAATGCTGTACGGTGCTTGGCTGGAGTCTGCCCGGCATCGTTTATACCCTTGAGGGCTGCAGTGCAACTTTCAAACATTGAGCAACAGATTGAGGCTGCATACATTCTTCGGCAACTGGCTTTCGGGGTTGACCCGGAATCTAATCTTCCGCTTGAACGCGGTCACATCCTTCACCGACCACATGTAATTCGTGCTCTTGTATTGGCAGTCGAGGCGCTTTAGGTCAAAAGAGTTTCCTCTGATCGTCCTGAAAGAGCGGGAGTGGGCTGGAGCAGTGATGAAGACAAGGAATTACGCGTACTGTTTGAACGCGGACTAACCTTGATGGCACTCGCCGGTGCTCTTCAACGAAATTCAGGTGGAATTTCTTCCCGGCTCGTCCGGCTTGGATTGGTTGAGAGCCGAAGCGAAGCTCGAAGTATTCTTAAGGCACGATAATGTGTGCGTCGGCTAAGAAATAAATCGAAAGTGAGAAGAGAATGCGTAAGAAAGTAACAATCGTCGGGGCCGGAAACGTTGGGGCCACCGCTGCTCATTGGATTGCCGCGAAGGAACTTGCGGATGTCGTGTTGCTGGATGTAGTCGAGGGCATTCCGCAGGGTAAGGCGCTGGATTTGCTGCAGGCTATGCCGATTGAGAAGCGCGATGTGTCGATCGTCGGCACGAATGACTATGCCGATTCCGCGAACTCTGACATTGTGGTCATCACTGCCGGCATCGCTCGCAAGCCTGGTATGAGCCGCGACGACTTGCTGAATACGAACTTCAAGATCATGTCGGATGTGGTGGAGAAGGTCGTTGCCGCGTCGCCGAACTGCATCCTGATCATCGTCTCGAACCCGCTGGATGCGATGGCGCAGACTGCATTCAAGAAGGCTGGTCTGCCGCGCGAACGCGTGATCGGAATGGCCGGCGTGCTGGATTCGGCGCGTTTCCGTACGTTTATTGCTGAGGAACTGCAGGTGTCGGTTGAGAATGTAACCGCTTTTGTTCTGGGTGGTCACGGCGATACGATGGTGCCGCTGTCGCGGTACTCGACGATGGCTGGGATTCCGATTACGGAGTTGATCGCTCCGGATCGTTTGAAGGAACTTGAGGCTCGCACGGCTGCTGGCGGACTCGAGATCGTCAAGCACCTGAAGACTGGTTCGGCCTACTATGCACCTTCGGCCGCGGCGGTTGAGATGGTCGAGGCGATCCTGAAGGACAAGAAGAAGATCCTTCCTTGCGCGGCGTATCTGCAGGGTGAGTACGGTATCTCCGGGCTATATGTCGGCGTACCTTGCAAGCTGGGCGCTGCTGGCCTCGAGAAGATCATCGAGATCAAGCTGACCGAAGAAGAGCAGGCTGCGCTAAACAAGAGCGCGGACGCTGTGAAGGAGCTTTGCACGGTCATTGGTGTGGCTTAGGTCGAAAGGCTTAACACCGATTTACACCGAAACAGGGATAAGAACGGATAATGCAAATGGCCCGCTCGATTTGAGCGGGCCGGTTTATTTTTTTGGGAGTCTTACGCTACGCGTTCGATGGTGACCGACTCTAGGACCACGGGAGTCTTGGGGCGGTCCATGCCGTCGCGGGAGACCTTGCTGATCTTCTCGACGATGTCGTAGCCTTCGACGACTTCGCCGAAGATGGTGTGTTTTCCGGTGAGCCAGCTGGTGTCAGTTACGGTGATGAAGAACTGGCTGCCGTTGGTATTGGGGCCGGAGTTTGCCATGGCGAGCTTGCCGGGAGCCTTGAAGTGATGGGGCGAGCCCTTAGTCTCGTCCGCGAACTTGTAGCCGGGGCCGCCCATTCCGGTGCCTTCGGGGTCGCCGCCCTGGATCATGAAGGAAGGGATGACGCGATGGAAGATCGTGCCGTCGTAGAGGTTCGCACCCTTCTTGGAGCGGGAGGTCCACTCGCGTGCGCCTTCGGCTAGATCGATGAAGTTCTTGACGGTGACGGGTGCGTCCTTTTCGAAAAGCTCGCAGACGATAGTGCCTTCGGTGGTCTTGAACGTGGCGTAGGTGCCGGGCTTGGTAGGCATGGTTTTCGTTGACTCCTGAATCGGTTATCGGTGAGTGTGGCGCGGAGCAGGGAGTTGTACCCCAGGGAGACCCGAGGCTAAAGCCTAGGGCTACCAGCCCAACTTCTTCCGCGGTTCTAGA
>JAYVZU010000317.1:0-1531 GCA_043783075.1 Rhodanobacteraceae bacterium | reverse complement strand
GTCAGTTGGAATCTTGTGAAATAGCTCTGCTCCATGGGCAGAATGATTCGCCAATTCAGCAACTCGTCGGTACGGAGCGCGAGTGCTTCCAATCTTGTATGCGCCTTGAGCACTGACTAAATAGACGTAACCATCGGATGTGGAAGCCGCGAAGACATCCGATGGTTCGGAAATGGCAACCGCCGGTACAACGGGCAACATTTCAAGAACATCGTGCAATTGCGCGTTCGATTCGCAGTACTTTTGCAGTGCAGCTAGCAGTTCTGCCTTGCTGCCGAGGTGGAATATCGACTTGGAATCTGGAAAGCTCGGATCTCGCCTCCTCTCCAAATCCATCTCTGATCGTGTCGGATATTTTCCGAGTTTGCGGGTGAGATTGCTGAGGCATTCAAAAACGAATGACTCGTCATGTGCGCCCGTCCAGTTATTAGGCACAAACCCGGCGTCGCGGAGCGCCTCACTCCATTTCGCGCAGGAAACTCCGTGCCAATGGTGCTCCTTGACGCCAGTTGTAGTCTCGAAGCGTCTCTTGCCCAGCGCTTTTCCATTTTCGGAAGTGCGGCGGATTTCGTCGATGATAAATTGCCTGTCCATGAGTGATGGATGTCAGTATAACGGCGAAAAGCAGGTCCTCCCACTTTGCGGAAGGATGACAAAGTTTGTAGGGGAAGTTGAGGGCGGTTCCTACTCCAAAATCCGCGCCACGACATCATAGTCATGAGCCTCGGTAATCTCCGCCAGATAAAACGTCCCCGGCACCAATTCCTCATGCGGCCCAAAGTCATTAATCAGCACCTTGCCATCAATCTCCGGAGCATGCAGCGAAGTCCGTCCCTCCCAAAGCAGATCCGTCTCCTCTGAAATCCCTTCCACCAACACATCCACCGTCCGCCCAACCCACTTGGCTTTTTCCTTGGTCGAAATCTTCTGCTGCAGCTTCATCAACTTCCGTCGCCGAGCCTGAATTGTCCGCATCGGAACTTTGGTCGCGTCCGGCAACTCAAACGCCTTCGCACCCTCTTCATCCGAGTACGTAAACACGCCCAGCCAATCGATCTTCGCGGCCTTCACAAACTCCATCAGCTCTTCAAAGTCCGCGTCCGTCTCGCCCGGGAACCCCACGATAAACGAAGTCCGGATCACAATCCCCGGCACAATCCGGCGAGCCTTCGCAATCAAATCCAGAAAGATCGGCGCACTGCCGCCGCGCTTCATCGTCTTCAAAACATTCTTGCTCGCATGCTGCAGCGGCACATCCAGATACTTCGACACCGTCTCATGCTTCGCCATCGTCTCCAGCAACCGCGTCGTCACCTTGTTCGGATACGTGTACAGAAACCGCACCCACTTCAGCCCCGGCAACACGGCCAGCGCATCCAGCAACTGCGCCAGTCCATCCTTCAGCCCGAGATCCTCGCCGTAGCAGGTCGTATCCTGCCCAATCAGCGTAATCTCGCGGACACCCTGCGCAATCAAATTCTGAGCCTCAGCAACAATCGAGCCCATACGCCGCGACCGGAACTTCCCACGC
>JAYVZU010000316.1:0-14326 GCA_043783075.1 Rhodanobacteraceae bacterium | reverse complement strand
GCGCGGAGCATTGCGCCGATCATTCCGCCCACCTCGCCAGTCGCAATCAGACCGCGAAAATACTCGTCCATTCCGCAGATCGCCGCATACTGACGTTGATCGCTCTCCGACTGGGACACACCCTCTTCGATGATGAACTCGGACGACCATGTATGTAGTTTCTCCGTATCGTCGGCTGGAATTCCCAGTACCTCGGCAATTACTGCTACAGGCAATGGCAGCGCAAAGTCACGCATAAAGTCCGACTTGTGGCCTTCTTTCATGCGATTGATCAGACCGTCCGCGATGCGTAAAACGCGGTCTTCAAGATTCTCCGGCATCTCTGCAAACACGCGATTCAGCAGACCGCGAATGCGTCCATGATCTGGCGGATCACGAAACAAAACTGAGGTCTCAAATGGCGTAGCCGTTGCGCGCTGAATCTTTTTCGAGATCCGAGGATCGCGCAGTACGGATTCGACATCCGCAAATCGCGTGATCATCCACGCCTGCGTTGCCTCGTTGTAAACAGGTTCCCGCCTGGCCCTAAGACGGGCGTAGGCGGGATATGGATCCTGAAAAAACGCGGGGCTGTTGAGGTCCAGCGAAGCGGCCGAAGCAGCTACTGACTCACTCACGCGGCCGAGCCTGCATAAACCTGCTGGCGGATCGCTGGGCCCTTTTCCAGCAGGTCCACAAACTCTTCTTCGGTGACGAGGCGGTTGTTGTTCTCGACGAAGCCCAGGCTCTTCCACTGCGGTTGCCGAGTCATCAAGTCATGCACATCCGTTTCGACATAGAAGTCGCTATCGACGGCGATCAATTCAAACCGTTCGGGGTGTTCCTTGTCGAAGAAGAAGTAGACCGGCTGGGCATCCTTCGGCACGCACAGAATCTGAATCGCAATGCGCGGCTCGGGGGAGTCATTGTTCGCCGACCAGTGAATCAAGGCGTCGTCAAAGATCAGCGCTTCGCCTGCAACCATCGGGTTCGGCTTCAGATACTTTTCAATCAGTTGTGGGCGAATCTTATCGAAGAAGCCCGGATTCATTGGCCCTTCAACATGCGGCACAATTTTGTGGCTGCCCTCGACAAACTGCAGCGTACCGTTGGTCTTTACGACGTCCACGAGCGGGCACCACACCGTGCACGTGGTGTCGTTGAGATCAGCGATTGCTGGCCAATTCTGGTGGATCACAAACTCGCCTGTACCCGCCGGCTTCACGTAGAAGTTGCAGTTCAAAATCTCATACCCATTCAGGTAGTGATCGATGTGATCCTTGAAGATTCCCTTGATCAACTCATGGGTCTCGCGTTTGTAGTTCACGCTCTTATCCAAAAAGGAGCAGTGATACTTCCGGCCAAACTCGTCTCCCTCACCTGTCGGCGCGTAATTGTCAGCAGGCCGCAGAGCTGGAAGCCTGTCAAGGATCAGCTGCACCTCGTCGCCGGAAAGCATTGGAACCTGTACATAGCCTTTGTCGAGAAAGCGGCTCTGAAGTGCGTCATCAAGAAGAATTTTTCGCATAGATTATGATCCAGATGGGGAAGGATTTGGGAGGTTCGAACTGTGAGATTAACATCAAGTCTACACCGTTAATAATTGTTCATCTTCAAAGCCATGTCAATGCATTCACACAACCCCTAAGGTGTTCTCATCTCACAACTAACGTTGTAGTTCGGCCTCAAAAAGCTTCATATATACTTGCTCCGAAACGTGGTGATTTGGGTCACACCCGTTTGCTCCATCTCTAACGCACAATTCGCGGCTTCATCCACAATCGCGAACCAGAATCACGGAACGACAACCGAATCGAAGTCAGGTGGAGAAGCGGGCTATGCAGCAGGCAATTCAGGAGCTTCAGCGTGTGATCGAGGCGGGCCTTCTGGCTCATCTGCCCCAGTGCAGAATTCCAGGAACCAAGTCGCTGGACGATGCAATCCACTACGCCATGTTTCCGGGTGGGAAGCGCCTACGCCCCGTTCTCGCGCTGATGGGCGCTCGCATCTTCAACGATGACCCCCGCGGAGCCATGGGCGCAGCCTGCGCCGTCGAGTACATCCACTGTAGTTCGCTCATCTTCGACGATCTGCCCTGTATGGACGACGCCGCCATTCGCCGCGGCATCCCGTGCGTCCACAAAATCTATGGCGAGGAAGTCGCATGGCTGGCGGGAATCGCGCTCCTCAACCAGTCCTACGCCATCTTCGGCAAGGTCCCCGCGCTCATCGCAGAGGCCTGCTACTGTATCGGCACCGAGGGAATGATCTGCGGCCAGGCGCTCGACCTCGCACCTCACGATGGCGACGAAAAGACTCTCCTGCAGCGCAGCGCGGACCTCGTCGAACGCTACAAGAAAACATCCTCCATGATGCGGCTGTCGCTCACTGCCGGAGCCCTTGCACTCGGTGTACCTGTGGCTGATGTTGCACCCCTCGGCGCAGCTGGCATGGCGCTGGGTGAGGCCTACCAGATAGGCGACGACCTGCTCGACATGCGACGCAGCAGCGAAGCCACCGGCAAACCAGCCGGACAGGACCAGCGCCACCATCGCCCAACTGCCGGCCTTCTGGAAGAGCAGCAGACCTTCGAACAGTTCCTGGCTCTCATCGCTACCGCACGAGAGACCATCCAGACAGCCTACGGCGCGCGTGCCGGTGCTCTGCTGTTAGCCGTCGACACAATCTTCAACGCCCAGATTGCAGAAGCGAGCAAGGTCTCTTGAACTCTCCCCTACCCTTGATATTCCAGGCAAGAGCTTCCCACTATGGCCGCTAACTCCACCGCAACGACCACCGGCAACATGCCATCCGTGCGTGTGCTGGGGCGCGTCGATAATTGGTGGTACTCCAAGGTCGCCCCGGCCATCGCAATTTCCTACTGCGCCGCGCTGCTGTACCAGGTGTCGGCGTGGGAGACTGCACGGTCCATCCTGCTCGTTGCATTCGTAGGTCTCTGTGCCGGTTCGTACGGCCACATCATCAACGACGTCTACGATATTGAAGTCGATCGTAACGCCGGCAAACGCAACCACATGGCGCGCTTCAAGCCGTGGCAGCGCTTCGCTTTTTGCACGCTTACGTTTGGCCTTGGATTCGCGCCGGCGCTCTTCGTCTCCTACTCCGCCACCAGCCTGCTGCTGCTACTGGTTGAGTTCCTGCTTCCAACTATCTACTCCATCCCGCCAATCCGCCTCAAAGGCCGTGGCGCTCTCGGTCTGGTCTGCGACTCATTCGGCGCGCACATGGTGCCGTGCCTCTACGTCATATCGGTGCTGGCGCACGTCGCCGGCAACCCCGCGCTGGTCCACTCGCCACGATCTACAGCCTTCGTTGGATTCACGACGGCGTGGGCTCTTACCCTGGGCCTCATCGGCATTCTGATCCACGAGTTCGAGGACCGCGACAACGACATCCGCTCCGGCATCCGGACGTTTGCCACCGACGCCGAGTTCCACACCGTCCGTGTTCCGATGGCGATCTTCTATGTCATCGAACTCATTGCCTTTGCCGGCATGGTGACGATTCTCTTCCCGGTCGCACCGGCCATCGCCATAGCGGTCGCAATCTTTGTGCTGCTCATCGCGATCAAGCTGATGGCCCACTGGTCGCACTATCGCCAATACGAGCAGGACAGTACCGCAATCCAGTGGTGGCAGCTCAGCCATCCGTTCTACGAGGCCTATCTTCCAGTCGCTGCTGCTATTCAGTGTGCGATCCTGCACCCCTGGCTGACGATCTTCCCAATCCTCCAGTTTGCTGTCTTCACCTCGACCTTCCGCCAGCAGTCCGCCGAACTCAAGGAGGCCCTGCGGCAGGCTCTGGCGTGGATTGCCTGGGGCGGCCGCCTGGACGTCAATGCTGACTCAACCGCGTGGGCAATACCGATCGTCATTCCGTTCCTCGGAGCTCGCGTCGCAATCGGAAAATCTGGTTCAGACCGATGGAGTATTCGCATGGCGCGCCCCGGCCTTGCAGTCACTTCGGGCCTTGAATATCACATTCGTTTTCTAGTACGTTCCACCCGTAACCGTAATATTCTGTTTGGCATATGGCAGGATCACGCCCCCTGGGAAGGGCTCGGATATTGTGAAGAACTCACAATATCCGGCAAGTGGCAGGTCATCGGCAGAAAATTTACCGCAACTACCAGCGACCCGCAGGGATACTTCGGGTTCTGGCTGGGTGGTGAGCCCGGCTCGGTCGACCTTCTAGTCTGTTCCATCCGGCCAACCGGCCCAAAGAAGTCTGCTCCAGGAAGTCTGTAGGATAGGGGAGATGGCTAGTTTGAGTGAATTTCCAGTCACGGTGCACACGCCCGAGATGCAACTCCGCAATCCCCTGCACCTTATCACGGGGTTAGCGACCGATCTTGTGCGCTCCCGCCATGTCGCGTGGGAGATGCTGAAGCGTGACTTGAAGAGTCAGTACCGCACCTCATTCCTGGGCATCCTAATCCCTCTGCTGCCGGCTCTTACGACCGCAGCCTGGGCGGTTTTGTTTCGCGACTCCCACATCATTAATGTCGGAGCGGTAAACATGCCGTACCCATTCTTCGTCCTCTGCGGCATGATGCTCTGGGCGGCATTCCTCGAATCGATCGATGCCCCGATTCAGGGTGTGCAGTCGGAGCAGACGCTGCTCTCGAAGGCCGACGTCCCGCCGGAAGCGATCACCGTTGCGCGCCTTGGACAAGTTTTCGTCAACTTCGGCGTCAAGACACTGCTGATCGCCGCAGCAGCCATCGCCTACCACGTTCATATCGCGGGAACCATCTTCCTCGCACCACTCGGATTATTGCTGATCGTCATGCTCGGCGCATCCATCGGCCTGATCGTCGCACCCCTGAATCTTCTTTACATGGATGTCGCCAAGGCTGTTCCCGTCATCACGACGTTCTGGTTCTTTACCACGCCTATCATCTTTACGGCGCCATCCAAGGGCCTTGCCGGACTCATCATGAACAAGATCAATCCGATTACGCCGTTGCTTACCAGCACACGTGAACTTGCCTTCGGATATGGGCTCTCCATGCCCCGCATGTTGGAGGTCACTTCGGCTGTGACGGTATGCGTGTTCATTCTGGCTCTGCTCTTTCACCGCATCGCAATGCCGATCGTCATTGATCGCGCCAACGCCTAAGGATCACCGGCCCCATGGCAACAGTTGAGACAATATTGAGGGAGGATTCCACGTCAATGATCGATGACTCGCCCGAGACCGAACTCGTTCAGGAGGATTGGCTGATCAAGGTTGACGGCGTGCGGAAAAAGTATTGCCGCGATCTCCGCCGGTCGCTCTGGTACGGCATGAAGGACGTCCTCGGAGCCCTCACGCTCCGCCGGCAAGATACCAATATGCTGCGCGAATTCGAGTTCTGGGCCGTGGACGATGTCTCCTTTGAACTACGGCGCGGCGACAGCCTGGGACTGCTCGGACGAAACGGTGCGGGCAAATCTACCCTGATCAAAATGCTCTCTGGCCAGCGCTCCCTGTCGGCTGGGTCCATCAGCTCCCGCGGCCGCATCGTCGCACTGACCGAGCTGGGTCTCGGTTTCAATCTCGCCCTCACGGGACGCGAAAACGCTTACGTCAACGCCGCTGTCCACGGTTACTCGCGCGAGGTCTTTGACGGAATTATCGAAGAGATTATCGATTTCTCCGGCATCCGCGAGTTCATCGACTCCGCCGTGCAGACCTACAGCACCGGCATGAAGGCACGCCTCGGCTTCTCGGTCGCGACCCACCTCAATCCCGACATTCTGATCGTCGACGAAGTCCTCGCCGTCGGGGACCTCGAGTTCCGCCGCAAGTGCGTCAAGCACATCCTGAAGTATGTCAAGGGCGGTGGGTCCATCATTCTGGTCGCGCACGACCCGTATCTCGTACAGTCCCTGTGCAACCGATGTATCGTCCTCGATCGCGGTCGCGTCATCTTCGACGGAACCGGTATCGACGGCGTCCACTTCCACTTCGAAGTCGGTCGCAGTAAAGAGTTCAACAAACTTTCCGAAACCATCGAAGGGGCGGACTCATCGCTGGGCGATGCTGTAGCCGAGGCCGAGGATCTAGCCAGTCTGCCTATTCTCGCGAACACGAGCCAGACCCAGCTCACTCCAGAAGTCCCGATTGCCGTCGACGAGATCGAAGTTTTGTCGCTCGATGGCGGCCCGCTCCTCACCGGAAAGCCTGCCAAAGTTCTCGTCCACTACCGCGCTCTGGAAGCCGCAGACATTACCTGGGGCTTCACCATTTGCACCTCAGACATGCAGACCAGCATCGCGTCCTGCGTGAAGGGTCTCGATGGGGACGCCAGCCACATCGACGCCGGATCCGGCGTCCTGACTGCCAACCTGCCAAACTTTCCCGTCCAACCGGGAGTGTTCGCAGTGCGCGGAGGCATCGGCGATGCCGGCAGCCTGACAGCGGTATCCATCAAGGGCTATCGTGACGCACCCCACTTCTTTACGGTGGTTCCGGGGGAGGTCTCGCGCACCGCGAATTACAAGCTGCTCCACAACGACCTGGTCAACTTCGACGTCGAGTGGGAGTCCTAGCAAATCATCCGAAAGCTCGAGTAGAGACAAAATTGCCTGCTTGATCTACACAGTTTTCAATCGCCAACATGCGGAGTCTGCTTCGGCTAAACGTGCAAATTTATGAAAATAAGCAATTTGTATCCCAACACGATTAACTTGATTCCTTACTTTCGTAATGTCAGCGCAATAGACGTGCAATTCAAATCATGCGAGACCTCCCCGGCCCATGCCCAAGTTCCCTGTAGTTGGAACCCATAGAAACTTTGTTGTACTGGGTCACGCTCGTTGCGGTTCAAACCTGCTGATTGGCGCCCTCTCCGACCACCCTCAAATTCGCGTTGTAGGCGAAGTACTCGGCAAGGATGAAGAGACTCGCAAGACCGCATGGGCCCGCGTCAACCTCTCCCGCTGGAAAGAACCCCGAGGAGACGGCTATCAGGTCGGTGAAAGCGGCGCAAAGATTCTCGCTACAAAGATCTTCCGTTCCAGCCCCGACGAAAATTTCCGGGCATTCAGCTTCAAGCTCTTCTACGACGACGCCAGATTTGATGAAAACATCAGCTCAGCCTAGGAATACCTGGCGGAAAACCGTATCGCCGTGATCCACCTGATCCGTAGAAACCTCTTGCTGTCGCTCATCTCGCAGGAGGGCGCCGAACGATCCAACAACTGGTATCAACTCATCGAAGAAAAAGGCAAGGCTGCAAAGTCCGTCCCGCCATTTGAGCTTGATCCCGCCCTGTGTGCGGAATACTGCGGGAGACTCATCCGGTGGCGTCTCTGGGCAAAAGAGATGTTTGCCCAAAATCCCATGCTCACCGTGGAGTATGAAGAACACCTATGTCGAAACTTCAGCCCGACAACCCGCAAGGTATTCGACTTTATTGGCGCAATCCCCTGGATCGTCCGCCCCGGCCTCATCAAGCAGCAGGCGACACCCGCCTCAAAACAGGTCTCGAACTTCACTGACTTGGAGAAACACTTCAAGGACACGCCATACGCCGAGTTCTTCGAAACAGCCGACGACATCCTCAACGCGCACGGGTAATTCCGCCACACAGCTAGTTCCGCCCGAAGAGCCTCGAAAACAATCCCGGCTTCTCGACCGATTCTGGTACAGTCTCGGGTACGGGTTCGGGACGCGGAATCCGAAGTGAATCCAGCTTCTCCTGGCTCAACACCTCGGCGGCGTACTCCACTTGCCCTATCTTAACGATGCCATCTCCATACGGTGGAACCACCTTCACTCCACGGCTAAACCGAACCGTAAACTCATCGCGAATCTGCAGGACGTTCAGCTTCGATGGGTCTTCTTCGTCCACCACATACAGCAATTGCTTCACGTCCCTGGGCAGCAGCGCACAGGCCAGCGCAATGCGAATCGCCGGAACCTTGTTGCTCCGCGAACCGTGATACAAACGCTGATCGAAGAACGCAGCCTCCCCGGCCTTCATCGGGACGGAAAGTGTGCACTCCGCATCCAGAAACGGCCTTACCGGATCGTAAGGAGACGGATTGTCGATCATGGCCGAAATGTGATTAATCAGGTGATGCGTCCGCGGAACGACTGTCAGGCAGCCATTCGTCTCATCGACGTCGATCAGTGGGATCCAAAGATGCACGGCCCGGTGCTTGGTATGGTCGGCAAAGCTGTAGTCCTGGTGCAGTCGCAGCGGAGGCTGGTCCGGCCCACCGCGCTTCACGATAAACCCGCGCGAGTGCAGCACATAGTCCGGCATGATGCGCGCGATATGCGGCTCCAACACCGCCTGAACCCCATCTGTCATGATGCGGCGTTCCGCGCAGTCCGGAAGGAAAGCGGTCGAGTAGAAATCGGCTGGCAGGTTCGGAACCGTGTTGAGGTAGAGATTCGTCAGGCTATCGATCTCAGCCTGATTCAGCATCGGCATTACGGCGTAGCCGTCTCGTGTAAACATCTCTTCGGCGGCTGAATCGGCAAAGATCGGACTGTAGGTAATGCTCATGGATTTTGTAGTGATTTTAGCATCTGGGCATTCCCGGCGGAGTGCCGTTTACGCCCAAAGTTGTAGGGATACCTATGTCATTACTGGTACAACCCGTTCCGATGTATTGACTTACGTCCATTTCCTCCGCAGACTTTAACCACAGCTTCGATCCAGACGCTCTGCATTGCCATCTCAAGTACCTCGGGAACCATTCTCCTCTCCATGACCCACCTGATCCTTTGCCGCGAGTATCCCCCGGCTCCCTACCCTGCGGGCGGCATCGGCACTTATGCGCGGCACATCGCACGCCAGCTAGCCGAGGCCGGGGAGACTGTCCACGTCGTAGGCCAGCTCTGGGAAGGCGCGCCAGATCGTGTGGTTCACCTGTGTGACGGACGCCTCATCGAGCATCGCATCTCGGTCGAAGAACCAATCGCGGATAGTCCGGAAGCAGAAGCCGAGCAGCGCAAAATCCTGCAACAGCTAGCCGCCTCTACGTGCCCTTCGCAGCTCTTCTCCTGGCAAGCCGCGCGCTACGTTGAGGCTCTGCTCGAACGCGAACACATTGACGTCATCGAGGCCCAGGAGTGGGAGGCACCGCTCTACTATCTGCTCGCCCGTCGCGCCGCCGGCCTCGGCCCGAAGCAGCAGCCACCCTGTATCGTTCACCTGCACTCGCCCACGCAGATGATCTTCGAATATAACGAGTGGGACCAGACCCTGACCGACTTCCTCCCACTCGCGCGGTTTGAGGAATACACCATCCGCTCGGTCGACGCGCTGCTCTGCCCCAGCCGCTACCTCGCCCAACAAGTGACCGACCTCTTCAAACTGGGTCCTGGGCGAGTCGAGGTGATTCCATACGCGATGGGCGTGGAAACGCCCATCCTGCCGCGCAGTCCCGGGGTCTGGGCGCGCAACGCGGTCTGTTACGTCGGACGCCTGGAACTCCGCAAAGGCGTCATCGAGTGGGTCGACGCCGCCATCCGCGTCGCGCAAACTGACCCTACCGTCTCCTTCGACTTCTTCGGCGGCGACACTTACCTCGGCGGCGGCGCAGGTCGCTCCGTCCTCGAATTCCTTCAGTTCCGCATCCCTCGGCCGCTGCGTCCGCGCTTTCGCTTCCACGGCAGCCGCACCCGCGCCGAGCTACTCGAAGCCCTTGCCAACGTAGCCATCGCCGTCGTCCCGTCGCGCTGGGAGAACTTTCCCTTCACCTGTATCGAGGCCATGTCCACCGGCTTGCCCGTCCTCGCCTCGCCCCACGGCGGCATGGCCGAGATGGTCGTGGACAACGAAAGCGGCTGGGTCACACAGGACGGATCAGCCGCCGGTCTCGAAGCCGGCCTCCGCCGCGTGCTCGCCACCTCCGCCACCGACCGCGAGGCCATGGGAACTCGCGCTGCGGAGCGAATCCGCAACCTCTGTAACAACGACACTATCGTCGGCAAACAGTTATCCTTCCGCCGACGCGTCGCCCAAGAACATGCCTCCGCCTCAGCGGTCACCCTGAGCGAAGCGAAGAATCTCAGTATTTCCTCCCGCACCGGAATGGGAATCGTCCTCACCTGCCTTGAGAGCCCCGAGAATCTCGCCGCCTGCCTCGCCACCATCCAGACCCAGACCACGACAGCAAATACAGTGGTGGTTGTCGTAGAGCTCCTACGACCGCATGTCCTTGCGATCAATGCACAGGTCTGCTATACACAAAGCCAGTCTCTACAGAACGCGAAACATCTGGGACTCGACGCCCTGGTCGCCACCAACCCCAACCTCCGTAGCATCGCGTTTCTCACCCAAGACACACGCCTATCCCCAGACTTCATCGCCGCCTGCGAGAGCGTCTTGACCCTGCAACCCACCATCGGCCTCGTAGCCCCCTGGATTATCCGCGACGGCAAACGCCCCGACCTCGATCCCGGCCCCTGCCCCGTCTCACTCTCAACCGCCGAGAGTCCACTCCCGCCTTGCGCAGCAATCCGCACTGAAATTCTTCTCTCAACACCCAACCCCACCTGGAAGAGTCTCGCCGCCGCCAGCTACACTGCCTTCACCTACCCGGGCGCTCTCGTCACGCTAGTCCCGCCGACCGGACGCCGCCACCCACGTCCGAAGCTCCGTTACTCTGGCATGGCCCTCATCCAATCGCAGTCTCTGCACTTCGCCCTGCGCTGGTTCATGTCCGCGCCATTGCCGGAGAAGGCCCGTTGGCTGGGCAGAATCCTGCGCCAACCACAGCGTGTCACCAAGTGGCTACAGTGGCAGATTCGCAGCCGACTACGCCCCGCCAGTGACGCCAAATGACCGAGACGCTAGTCACCGTCATTATCCCCGTCTATAACGGTGCGGAGTTCCTGGGTGCGGCGATCGAATCCGCCCAAGCCCAGACCTATCGCAGCCTCGAAATCATCATCGTGGACGACGGCTCGACTGACACTTCGCTCCAAATTGCCAAGGAATACGCGGCACAAGACGAGCGCATTCGCGTCATTGCCCAACCAAACGGCGGCGTAGCCAAGGCTCGCAACACTGCCATCGCTGCAGCGCGCGGCGAGTTCATCGCGCCACTCGACGCCGACGACCTCTGGATCCCCGACAAGATCGCCCGCCAGATGGCCTGCATGTTGGCCACGGGCGACGACTGCGGCTTCGTCTACTCCTGGTGGGCCTTGATCGATCCCGCTGGCAAGATCGTTGATCGATCCCCACGCTGGACCGTCGCCGGTCGCCGCTTCGAGACGCTGCTCCTCATCAACTTCACCGGCAACGCCAGCATCCCGCTCTTCCGCAAACACTGCCTCGTCGAGGCCGGAGTCTACAACTCCGCCCTTGCAGCCGCCAAGTCAGGCGGTTGCGAAGATCTCGAAGTCGTTCTCCGCATCGCCGCACGCTACAGCATCGGAGTCGTACCCGAAATCCTGATGGGGTATCGTCGCAGTCCCGGCAGCATGAGCACCGACTGCAACCGCATGTGGCGGTCCCGGCAGATGGTTCTCGCCCACATCGGCGAAGTCTGGCCGAGTCTTGATCCAGCTGTTCTTCGCGCATCCGACCGTCAGTTCTGCATGTACCTCGCTGCTGCGTCCTACTGGTCGGGCAAATTGAAAGAGGCTGTTCGCTGGGGCCTTCGCTGCGGGTTACGCCTCCCATTTCTCTTCGCTCCCTACCTCGTCAAGCTTTCCCTCTTCCCTCCCAACAAGCGACAGCAAACGCAGGTCATGCGGCCGGGCGAAGCCATAGACACCAGCCTTATTCCTGACCCACTGCTCCCCTTCAACCGCATACTCTCCCTCGATTAGCGAGCTACAACCTAAGTCCCACATCACTTGCCATCGTCAACAAAACAAGCGACGATTGGTCAGGTTCAACCAAGCCTTGGAGGGTTTGTGGCAGCGAAGAAGAACGTGCCGCTGGTCTCGGTCATCATCCCCGTTTACAACGGCGCTGACTTCATCGGCGAGTCCATCGACTCGGCCTTGCAGCAGAGCTATGGCAATCTGGAGGTAATCGTCGTCGACGACGGTTCGACCGACGGAACCCTTGCCATTCTGAACGGGTATGCGGCCAAAGACGATCGCGTCCGCGTCATCTCACAGGTCAACGGCGGCGTCTCCAAGGCACGAAACACCGCCATTGCAGCGGCACGCGGCGAGTTCATCGCGCCACTCGACGCAGATGACGTGTGGCGGCCCTCAAAGCTCGATCGTCAGGTCCGGCGCATGCTCGCAGCCGGCGAAGATACCGGCCTTGTCTACTCGTGGTGGGCCTGGATCGACGAAGACTCGCTGATCGTGGACCGCTCGCCACGCTGGACTATCGAAGGCGACAAGCTCGAAACCCTGATGTACGTAAACTTTGTCGGCAACGCGAGTGTCCCGCTCTTCCGCAGGTCCTTCGTCGACGCCGTGGGTGGGTACCGAACCCACGCGATGCCCGGCGAACCGCTCATCTGCGAAGACTATGACCTCGCCCTGCGCGTCGCTGCCAATTCAAAGATAGCTGGCGTGCAGGATGTTCTGGTGGGCTACCGCCGACGTCGCGGCAGCCGCAGCACGGCATGTAACGTCATGTGGCGCTCGCAGCAAGCAGTCCTGCAGAGCCTCCGGGCCATGCGCCCCGACCTCAAGCCTGCGCTCTTCAAGGCCTGTGACAACCAGTTCTGCATGTACGTTGCCGGCCTCGCGTTCATGTCCGGCGACACCAAAGCCGCCATCAAATGGGGTCTGCGTGCCGGACTAAAACTTCCGCTCCTCGTCGCCCCCTACGCGCTGAAGATGCTGCTCTTGTCGCGGCGCAACAAGCATCCGCAGTACATGCGGGCTGGCCAGAAGCTCGATCCTGCCCTGCTCCCCGAGCCGCTGATGCCATACGATCGCATCCTGTCTCCGAAGCAGCTCCCCGGTCGCCTCATCTGGGCCGTCATGAAGCCTGTGCGCGATATTGGCCACCGCTTCATGCACTCGGTGCTGCTATCGCAACTACGAACCGACGGCCAGAAGAGCCGCCAATCCGGAAAGCCGCGCGTCCTCGCCACCGCCTGTTGGCACTTCCCCATTTATTCCCAGACCTTCGTCTCGCGCGAGGTTCTGGCCCTGGTTAACAAGGGTTTTGAAGTCCGTTTCCTCTACGCTGGGCTCAATCCCCGAACACAGCTACCGGACGACCTGCAACCGCTGTGGGACAACAAGCGCCGCATTCTCTACGCCGACTCCACCGCGACCCGCGACTTCGAGCACTACAAATCGCGCATGCCCAGCAAGGTCAAAATCATGACGCAGATCATTGCATCTGCCTCCGGAATGGACGAGGAGGAAGTCCTCGCCAACACCCACTTCCGTCACGCCTTCACCTTCGCCCGCTTCGCCGAGGCCTGGCAACCCGACTATATCCACACCTATTTCTTCTACGAAGCCGCAGTCTTCGGACTTGTAGCCTCGTCGCTTCTGGGCATCCCGCGCGGCGTAAGCTGCTATGCAGACCACATGGTCGACGACTACGACCTCAAGATCATTCCAGCCCACATGTCCACCTGCGACGTCGTCGTCGCCACCTCCGCCCGCATCAAGCGCGAGTTGGAAGGGCTTGTCGAGCGGCCGCTGCCTTCCGCCATCGTCAAGCCGAACGGCATCGACTCCACCCAGTTCAACCCGGTCGAGCGCCCATCCCCCGGCCCCGGCCGCGTCTTCCATGGAATCGCCGTAAACCGCATCCACGCCAAAAAAGGCATGACCTACCTCGTCGAAGCCATCAAACTGCTCCGCGACCGCGGGGTCCCGCTCGTCATGCAAGTCGCCGGCGAGTACGACGACCACGACCCGCAGGGCCCAGCCTACTTCGAGCAACTCAAGAAGTACATCGCCGACAACAAACTCGAATCATCCTTCCACTTCCTCGGCCGCCAAACTGCTCCACAAGTCCGACAACACCTCTCCGACGGAGACATCTTTGTCGCGCCATTCGTCGAGCTGGCCAACGGCGACAAAGACGGCATCCCGACCGCACTGCTCGAAGCCATGGCCGCCGGCTGCGCCATCGTCGCCACCGACGCTGGGTCCATCACCGAGGTCTTCACCAACGGTGTCGAAGGTCTGATGGTCCCACAGTGCGACGCCGTCGCACTTGCCGACGCCATAGAAGTCATGGTTGCCGACGACGCCCTCCGCACCCAACTCTCCAAAGCCGCCGTCGAGCGCGTACGCAAGGAGTTCGACGTAAGCAGCTGCGAGGCTATCTTCCACGAACGCGTTCGCCTGGCCATCGCAAAACGCGGCGCGGCAGTCCCGGTGGCCGCGACCCGATGAAGATCGCCCTCCTGTCCTTCGAATATCCCCCCGAGACCGG
>JAYVZU010000315.1:0-4784 GCA_043783075.1 Rhodanobacteraceae bacterium | reverse complement strand
TACCAGACCTTGTCCAGCACGGTCTCGACAAACGGCAAGGTTGAGCCTGTGGAGGAGTTTCAGGTTCACGCCCCATTCGCTGGCGTCATCAAGCAATTCTTCGTTGAGATCGGTCAGCACGTCAGCAAGGGAACGTTGCTGGTCAAGATGGATGACACCGATGCGCGTGGTCGCCTTGCCACGGCCCAGTCTGCTCTCGAGAGCAGCCGTCTGGTGTTGCGGGATCTTCAAAGTGGCGGGTCGCCAGAAGATCTCAATCGGTTCAAGTCGGATATCGCAACGGCCGCTCTTGAACAGCAACAGGCCGCCACCGATCTGGCGGCAAAAAAGTCGCTCCTACAAAAAGGTGCCGCGTCGCAAGCCGAAGTCGCCGCTGCACAACAAAAATTCGACAGCACCAGCTTGACCCTACAAAATGCGCGGACTCACACCTCTGGCCGCTACACCTCCGCCGATATCAACAACGCCAAGACCCGGGTCGCTGAAGCCGAAGCCGCCGTCGCATCTGCCCAGAGCAATTTGGCCAACGTCGATATTCGGTCGCCCATCAACGGCAGCGTCTACAACATGCCGGTGTCGCAGTATGACTTCGTGCCGTTTGGCGATGACATCCTTGACGTCGCGGATTTGAAACGTATTCAGGTGCGGGCTTACTTCGACGAGCCAGAGATTGGCAAGCTTGCCGTCGGGCAGCCAGTGAAGATTGTCTGGGACGCGAAGCGCGACTCCGTCTGGCACGGCCGCATCGCACTTGCCCCGTCTACGATCTATGCCTACAACACCAGGAGCGTCGGAATCGCGATCATCACCATTGACGACCCGACACCCGATCTCATTCCCAATACCAATGTCACCGTCACAGTTACGGAGATGCAAAAGCCGCACGTGCTCAGCATTCCCCGCGAGGCGCTGCATACCGACGGTGCACAGAACTTTGTCTACCGAATCGTCAACGGGAAACTGGCTCAGATCACGATCGTCACCGGGGTCGTCAACCTGACAAACGTCGAGATTATCAGCGGACTGGCTGAAAACGACGTTGTCGTCCTCAGCGCAAAGTCCAGCGTAACGGAGCTTACGAGCGGGCTCGAAGTCAAGCAAGTTCAATGAAGATAAACCTCACACTGCGTTCGGCGCGGTTGCCGAACTATCGCCGACTCTCTGTGCTGGCCGCGCTGGCATTGCTGACGTTCGGCGCAAGTGCCAAGGCTCAGGTGTCGCTGACGTCAGCGGTTGATCTGGCAATCCGCAACAGCCCCCGAGTGAAGATGTCGGAGGCAGACCTTGCCAAAGCCAACGTAATTCTGAATGAGTCGAAGGACGTCTATATACCGTCGCTCACTGCGGGCGCGGCGTTGGGCCAGGCGTACGGATACAGCCCCTATCCGCCGACGCTCTTCACTCTGGACTCTTCCTCGCTGGTCTATAGCTCGTCGCAGTTTTCCTATATTCGATCCGCTCGCGCCGGTATCGATGCAGCTCTGTTGGCGTTGGCCGATACACGCGAGACGGTCGCCGAAGACGCTGCCCTGGCCTTTATTGCCGTGGACCATGACCAACGGCGTGAAGAGGTATTGCGGCAACAGGTTGAATACTCCGCGCGCCTGTTACAGATTGTCCAGGATAGGTATGATGCCGGGCAAGACTCGAGGATCGACCTGACCAATGCCAAGCTGGCCCATGCGAAGGTCCGTCTGGCTCAATTGCGAGCGACCGATGAGACTTTGGCAGACCGGGCACATCTTGGCCGGCTCATCGGTATGTCTGCCGACTCGCTACGCGCGGAAGGTGGATTCCCCGTAGCACCAGTCGCGACCCCGCAACCCGCCGCTTCGACCATCTACGCCAACGCCTCGGTCGCGTCTGCGTTCGCGAACGCCAAGGCCAAGCAGTTGCAGGCACACGGCGATTCGCGGTTTCTGTATCGCCCACAGATCTCATTCGTCGCGCAATACAACCGCTACGCCACCTTCACCAACTCCTTCAAAGCGCTGCAGAATACCTACACCGGCCTCGCGGCGAATGATGAGGCCTTTGGAGTCCGGATCAACATCCCTCTCCTCGATCGTCTGCGCCGCTCGAAAGGAATCGAGTCTACCGCCGACGCGACAAAGGCGCTGCACGAGGCGGAGTTCGCGCAGCTCAATGTGCTCGACGCGCAGAGCAAGCTGAGCCACAATATCGAACTATTGCAGGCGCAGGCGGATGTTGCCACACTGGACCAGCAGGTAGCGCAGCAGCAGCTGGAAGTTATCCAGGCGCAGCTCCAATCGCAAGCCGTTACTCCCCAGCCGATGACTCCGAAGGACGAGCAGAACTCGCGAATCGCAGAACGAGAAAAGTATTTAGCAGTGATAGACAACGATTTTCAGTTGCAGCAGGCTCAGGTTTCGCTGCTCCGCCAGACGGGCCGCCTTCAGGATTGGCTGCACCATACCAGTATTTCGTCGGACGTTCCGGTTCCACCGGCCACCCAGCCGCACCCGTGACCTGACCCATTACCATGTTCCCGGGCAGGTACTCCACGAAACGCTAACCCCGAAATTTACACCGAAATGGTAAGATTAAGGTACTCATGAACAAGCCGCTGAAGACCCTGCTCCTTAATCCGCCATCCTTTGAGAACTTCGATGGTGGCGCAAGTTCCCGCTGGCCCGCCGTCCGCGAGATCGAGTCCTACTGGTATCCCGTGTGGCTCGCCTATCCCGCTGGCCTTCTGGAAGGCTCGAAGCTCCTCGATGCCCCGCCGCATCACGTTACCGCCGACCAGACGATCGAGATCGCCAAGAGCTACGAGTTCCTCGTCCTCTTCACCTCGACCGTTGGCTGGGCCGGCGATCACGCCCTCGCCCAGGCAATCAAGGCTGCCAACCCGACCATCAAGATCACGTTTGTTGGACCGCCGGTTACGACCGACCCCGATCGTGCGTTGAACGAGTGCAGCGCGATTGACTTCGTATGCCGCCGCGAGTTCGACTTCTCGGTCGTCGAGTTTGCCAACTACAAGCCGCTAAGCGAGATCCTTGGCATCAGCTACCGCGGCGAAGATGGCACGCACATCCACAATCAGGACCGTCCGCAGGTCGAGAAGCTCGATAAGCCCGACATGCCATGGGCGACCGAGATTTACGCCCGCGATATGGATGTGACGCGTTACAACGTGCCGTTCCTCCTTCACCCGTACGTGTCGCTCTATTCGACACGCGGTTGCCCGGCACAATGTACGTTCTGCCTCTGGCCACAGACGCTCTCAGGTCACGCATGGCGCAAGCGTTCGACAGACGACGTTGCGGCTGAGCTTGCCAATGCCAAGATTCTCTTCCCCCATGTGAAGGAATTCTTCTTCGACGACGACACCTTCAATATCCAGAAGGAACGCACGATCGAACTCTGCGAAAAGCTGAAACCACTCGGCCTGACCTGGTCCTGCACCTCGCGCGTCACCACCCATCGCGAGACCCTGCAGGCCATGAAAGATGCTGGTTGCCGCCTGCTCATCGTTGGCTTTGAATCCGGCGACCCACAGATCCTGAAGAACATCAAGAAGGGTGCGACAGTTGAGCGCGCTCGCGAGTTCGTCAAGGATTGCCACGATATCGGCCTGATCATCCACGCCGACTTCATCCTCGGCCTGCCGGGAGAGACGAAGCAATCGATCCGCAACACCATCGATTTCGCCAAGTCGCTCGACTGCGAGACCATTCAGGTTTCGATCGCGCACGCCTATCCGGGTACCGAGTTCTACGACTTCGCCGAGAAGAACGGCTTCATCACCAACCAGAAGATGGAAGACGATTCCGGCCACCAGATGGCGCACATCGAGTACCCCGGCCTGCCGGTCGAGTACGTGATGGAGATGGTGCACAAGTTCTACGACGAGTACTACTTCCGCCCGAAGGCCGCGTTCCGCGTGGTCTGGAAGGCTGCCATGAACCGCGATCTGCCTCGCCTGTACGTCGAGGCGAAGTCCTTCATGAAGCTCCGCGCCCAGCGCAACAAGGCTTCGCGCAAGATGAAGGAAGAGAACGCGTTGAAGGCCCAGGAATCCGTCAGCATGAACGCTTAATCGAACCTCCGGGTGCCCCATCTCGTTCGGCTTCATCGAACGAGGTGGGGTCTCTCACTTAACAACTTGTGGGCAATTCGCCCGGCTGCTATCCTCCTCAAAACACTCAAGGAGACTTTCATGCCGAAGTTCGTCATCGAACGTACCATTCCCGGAGCCGGGGAACTTACTCCGGAGCAACTCAAGGCAATCTCACAAACATCTTGTGGCGTTCTGAAATCGATGGGCCCCCAGATTCAGTGGCTGGAATCCTTCGTGACGGACAACAAGATCTACTGCATCTATATCGCACCAGATGAAGCGATGGTTCGCGAACACGCCCGCCTCGGCCAGTTCCCTGCCGAATCGGTCGCCGTTGTCCGCACCATCATCGACCCCACAACCGCCGGCTAGTCTCGCCCCAAGGAGAATAATGAAGCCGCTGCGTCGCTACCTCGTTATTGCCTTGTCCGTTGCTTTGGGCCTGTACGGCGCACGAATGTTTCGCTCGGTGTACGCGCAGCAGCTTGCAGCATCGGCAACTCTGACCGGCGATCCGGCGCATCCCGGCACAACCTCAGACTGGGTCGACACCAGGCTTTACTTCGGTCTCGGTCCAGCCGATGTGGCAGACAAAGGTATCTCCGAGGCCGCATGGCGCGACTTTCTCGACAAGGAAGTCACGCCACGCTTCCCTTCCGGCCTGTCTGTTATCGACGTATACGGCCAGTGGCAGGGC
>JAYVZU010000314.1:0-4788 GCA_043783075.1 Rhodanobacteraceae bacterium | reverse complement strand
AGGGCACTAACGAATTGGATGCGTCGGTAATGGACACAGGTGTAAGAATAGTGTCGGTAGATGACGGTAGGGTTATTTTGACCGGTATTCGTTCAGGTTCGCGAATGGTGTTCTGAGGAGGCTGCGTGGCTGTGATTCGTTCGGTGGTTCGGAGCATCAAGGTGGTGGCCTACTTCGCGATCTATGGGCTAGAACTTGCGATTATCCAGCCGAAGACTCGGCGCCAGCGGGCGGAGTGGCTGCATCGGTTCTGTGGCGCAATGATGAAGGCGTTTGACATTACGGCGACTGTCGAAGGGGAGTTCCCGGAGCGGGGCGTCATCATCTGCAACCACACCAGTTATTTGGATATCGTCGCGATTGCGTCGCAGAAGGCGGTCGTATATTGCGCGAAGGCCGAGATGGAACATTGGTTCTTTCTGGGCTGGATGACAAAGATGTGCGGAACGGTTTTTGTGGATCGCGGGGCCGGCGGCTCTGCTGACAAGGCAACGGCAGGGATGAAGGCGGCAGCGGCGGAGGGTGTTCCGGTGGCGTTCTTTCCAGAGGGGACGACAAGCAACGGGAAGCAGTTGCTGGAGTTTCGGACGGGTTTGCTGGCGAAGTCGTTGGAGGCTGGACAGCCGATTACTGCGGCATACATAAGCTACACGCTGGACAAGGACAATGGGCCGGGTGTGTCGGTGGAGAGTGATGTCGCCTTTTGGGGTGATGACGCCAACATGCTAGAGCATATTTACAAGTTTTGCGGGCTGCAA
This sequence comes from Rhodanobacteraceae bacterium, assembly GCA_043783075.1. Taxonomy (GTDB): domain Bacteria; phylum Acidobacteriota; class Terriglobia; order Terriglobales; family Acidobacteriaceae; genus Edaphobacter. Next base: position 4,030 of record JAYVZU010000314.1, on the reverse strand, counting down.
GGGACGCATGTGTGGGTGCGGATTGCTGCACAGCCGATTCAGTTTTCGGAGGCCATTATGGATCGCCGGGTGGCGGCGGACGAGGCTCGCGAGGCGATGCTGGAACTCGCACCCGTGGGAACCGGCGAGATGCTGGTTGAGACCGAGGAAGACGACTTGATGCTGCACCAGAATTGATTCAACGAATGTTCATCGCGCAGCAAACTTGGTTTATCGGGCGGGGCAACATAATGGGCGCGTAACCCATTCCCAATCCGAGGGTTGTCGATGCCAGGTGTGGTGCGGTCGGCTGATGTCCTGCTCGAAGTACGGGCTGCTGTTTGTCAGGAACCGACGAGAAGAAATGTTTGGCTGGAGGCTGGGCCGTATGTGGCTCGGCTGGCTATAACGGAGAAGGAACGGACGGCGGCGTTCCGGCTGCGGTTTCTGGTGTTTAACCTGGAACTGAACGAAGGGTTGGAATCGGCGTACGAAGATGGGTACGATGTGGATCGCTATGACGCGGTTTGCGACCACCTGATCGTGCAGCATCGCGAGACGGGCGCAGTGGTGGGAACGTACCGGCTGCAGATGGGCGATGTTGCGGGGAAAAACTTCGGCTACTACGGGGAGCAGGAGTTCGACTTCTCGCCGTATGAGGGGCTGCGTTCGCAGATCGTGGAGTTGGGGCGGGCTTGCATACATCGCGACCACCGGTCGAGCGAGGTGCTGAACCTTTTGTGGAAGGGCATTGCTCGGTATGTGATTGGGAACGGCGGGCGCTACATGATCGGGTGCTGCTCGCTGCCGTCGCTCGATAACGCCGAGGGGCACGCGGTTTACAAGGCGTTGAAGAACTATCTGGTGGAGCCTGCGTTGATGACGATTCCGACGGAGCGTTACCGGATGCCGCGCGCGCTGGAGTCGGAGACGGACAAGGTGACGCCGCCTAAGTTGCTGCGGGCTTATCTGACGATTGGGGCAAAGATTTGCTCGGAGCCCGCGATTGATTGGGAGTTCAAGACAATTGATTTTTTGACGCTGCTGGATTTGCAGACTCTGCACCCGAGGGTAGCGGCGAGGTTCCTTGAGGGCTGCTGAGCGTGAGTGAGGCTGGGGCAGCTTCCAAAGGCAACTACGGAGATTCTGGCTTTGCCAGAATGACGTCCGGGGTTGGATTGAATGTGATGCGATCCTTTCGGGCCGTGCCGAAGGCGTCTGTGATTCTGCCGATGCTGCTTGCCGCGGTTGCAGACGGGCAGGTACGGAAGTGGCTGGGCCTCATGACGCCGGGGCCGCAAGGTGCGGTGTGGGTGCATGGCTGGTGTCGGCGGCTGGTGTGGGCGTTGGGGATAGTGTGTGAGGTTTCGGGACCGATTCCAGAGGCGGAAGAAGGAATGCTGGCGGTGGTTTCCAACCACCTTAGCTACCTCGATGTTCTGCTTTACTCTGCGACGCGGCCGTTTGTGATGGTGGCGAAGACTGAGGTGCGCGGGTGGCCGCTGATTGGGTGGATCACGGCGCAGGCGGGCACGGTCTATGTACAGCGCGCAGATGTAAAGGGTGGCAAGACCCAGACGCACGCCGAGGTGAACGCGATGATGGCGGCGGCGTATCGGAGTGGGCTGCCAGTGATGTTTTTCCCCGAGGGAACTACGACCAATGGCAGCGAGATTCTGCCGCTACGGCGCGGGCTTTATAACTCCGTGGTGTACGACCGGGTCCCGGTGAAGGTGGCGGCAATCGGCTTTGAAATTACGCGGCTGAACTCGGGCGCAACTGTAGGTGAGGATGTTTGTTTTGTTGGAGAGGCGGAGTTTGGGCCGCACCTGCTGGCGTTCCTAAGGCTTCGCGGAGTGAAGGCGAAGATGCGGTTTGGGGATGAGGTTATTGCGGGAGAGGATCGGTTTGCGCTGGCGCGGAATTCGCGGGAGCGGATGGTGGAGATGTACAACGGGCTAGAGCAAGAGCGAAATACTGAGATTCTTCGCGTCGCTCAGAATGACCTCAACCTAGGTTTGTGGGAGCAGATGGCGGCGGTGCAGGGTGCTGAGGATGTGTTCGATCGACCAGTCGAAGGACTCGGTGCCGTTTACGATGAGGGTGGCGCGCGCGGCTGAGGGTAGAACGTACTCGACGGCCATGGGATGGGCGGTGGCCCAGAACTGCTCGCGGACACTCTCTTCGGTGCGGCCGCGCTCGCGGACATCGCGTGCGATGCGGCGGAGAAGGCAGACCTCGTGTGGGGCCTCCACGTAGATGGAGATCGTATAGAGCGGCTGCAACTCGGGGTAGTGCAGGGCGAGAATGCCTTCCACGATGACTACGCTGGCCGGCGTGATGGGGTCGAAACGGTCGGTGCGCGAGTGGGTCTTGAAGTCGTAGACGGGGCGCTGGATGGGCTCGCCGTTGGCGAGTTTGCGGACGTGTTCGATGATGAGTTCAGATTCGAGGGAGTCGGGGTGGTCGAAGTTTTGCTTGTGGCGGCTATCGAGAGGGAACTGCGAGAGGTCGCGGTAGTAGAGGTCGAGCGGGAAGAGGGTCGCGTCGAGCTGGGAGGCTAGCTCGGCGGCGAGGGTGGTCTTGCCGGAGCCGGAACAGCCGGCGATGGCTATGGCCGCGGGTTTGGGTGAGGTTTTATTCATGAGCTGTAAGTTTCGGAGCTGCACGCTGCACGCTTTGAGCGAAAGGCAAAAGCGAAATATCGGGGTTCTTCGCTTCGCTCAGAATGACGTGAAGTTGAGGTGGGGTTAGAGGCTGGGCAGGATGGCGGTGATCAGAGCGGTGAAGCGGGACTCTACCTGGCGGCCGATCTCCATGACTTCTTGGTGGTTGATGACTTCGGCGGAGACTCCGGCGGCGGAGTTGGTGACGAGTGAGAGGCCTAGAACTTCGAGGCCCATGTGCCTGGCTACGATGACTTCGTGGACTGTCGACATGCCGACGAGTGTGGCGCCGAGAGTGCGGAAGGCGCGGATCTCCGCGGGGGTTTCGAAGGACGGGCCGAGGACGGCGAGGTAGACGCCTTCTGGGAGTTCGTAGCCGAGGTCGGCGGCGGCCTTATGCGCGACGGCGAGTAGCGCGGGCGAGTAGGCCGTGGACATATCGAAGAAGCGCTGGCCGGCGTTGGGGGTCTGGGCGAAGCGGGGTTCGTTAGGTCCGAGAGCGGCGTTGGTGCCGGTGAGGTTGATGTGGTCAGAGATGGCGACGAGAGTACCGGGACCGTATTGGGGGTCGATGCCGCCGGCAGCGTTGGTGACGATGAGGGTCTTGCAGCCGAGGACGCCGAGGACGCGGGCTGGGAAGGTGACCTGGTTCATCGCGTAGCCTTCGTAGGCGTGGACGCGGCCCTGCAGCACGGCGACTGGAACTCCGGCGATAGTGCCCAGGATGAGGTTGCCGGAGTGGCCCTCAACCGTGGATTGTGGGAAGTTGGGGATTGCGGAGTAGGGGATGGTGGTGGCGCCGACGACCTGCGCGGCGAATGCTCCGAGACCGGAGCCGAGGATGATGCCGACTCGGGGGACGAGCGCGGTCCGGGATTCGATGTATGCGACAGCGGCGGCGGCTTGCGAGAAGAGATCGGGCATGGGTTCGGTTTCCTGTCAATTGATGATACTAGGTCCGTGGTGGCGTTTGCGGGGTATGATTTCGACGGTGAACTTAATCGTCTGGAGGATGCCTTGAATTTTTTGCGTTGGGTTGCGTTGGCGGTGGTGGGAGTTACGTCGGTTGGGCAGGCGCAGTTGCAGGGCGACAGCTTTCCTGCGGCTGCGGGTCCGAAGCACCCGGTGGCTGCGGTTCAGGACACCGAGACGGCGGCCCAGCGCGATGCTCGGATGGCTTGGTGGCGCGAGGCGCGGTTTGGCATGTTCATCCACTGGGGGCTGTATTCGATTCCGGCGGGGACTTGGGATGGGAAGCAGATCCCGGGCATCGGCGAATGGATTATGAATTACGGGTCGATTCCAGTTTCCGATTACAAGGGCTTTGCGGCAAAGTTCAACCCGGTGGGGTTTAGCGCGCACGATATTGTGGCGCTGGCGAAGGC
>JAYVZU010000313.1:0-1544 GCA_043783075.1 Rhodanobacteraceae bacterium | reverse complement strand
ATGGCGTCGTAGCAGGCGTGGCCGGGTTCCATGAGCTTGCGGCCCATGTCGTCGGCAGAGAGGACGTAGGCGCCTCGATCTTTGAGGATGGAGGCGACGGTTGATTTGCCGCTGCCTAGACCGCCTGTTAGTCCAACTCGCAAGCCCATGAGTGCCCCTCCGCGGCTAAAGCCGGATTTCGTTGGTGGCGAATACGGCACGGGTGAACCCGTGCCCTTCCCCCCGTATCTTGCTCGCAATGCAAATATTTCACAGGTGAGCCGTGCCCTTCCCCACCATAGACTTCGGATTACGTCCGCCGTAGTTTTGCGGCCTTTGCGGTGTTCGCCATCAGCATGGCGATGGTGAGTGCGCCGACTCCGCCGGGGACCGGGGTGTAGGCGGAGCTGGCGCGGAAGGCTTCGGGGTGCACGTCTCCGACGACTACGGAGCCGCGCTTGGCGAAGGTTGCGGCGCGTCCGGCGTCGTTGCCGAAGAACTCTGTGACTTTGCGCTCGTCGGTGACGCGGTTGATGCCGACGTCGATGACGACTGCGCCGGGTTTGACCATGTCTTCGGTGACGAATCCGGGGCGGCCGATGGCTGCAACGAGGATGTCCGCGCCGCGCGTGACGGCGGCTAGATCGGCGGTCTTCGAGTGGCAGATGGTGACGGTAGCGGAGGCGTTCAGCAGCAGCATCGCCATGGGCTTGCCGACGATGTCGCTGCGGCCGAGGACGACGGCGTTTTTGCCGGCGACGGAGATTCCGCGACGGCGCAGCATCTCCATGACACCGGCGGGGGTGCAGGGCTGCAGGCCAGGCTGACCGCTCTGGAGGCGGCCGACGTTTACGGGGTGGAAGCCGTCGACATCTTTCTCGGGGGCGATGGCTTCGAGCAGGCGCTTGGTGTCGACGTGGGCGGGGAGCGGGAGCTGGATGAGGATGCCGTCGATATCGTCGCGGCCGTTCAGCTCCTGCACCATGGCGAGCAATTCTTCGGTGGTGATGGTTTCTGGTGGGGTCCGCATCTCGGAGTAGATTCCGAGTTCGCCGCAGGTCTTTACCTTGCTGCGGACGTAGATCTCGCTGGCGGCGACTGAGCCGACGAGAATGACGGCTAAACCGGGCGTGATTCCCATTCCGGAGAGTGCGCTGACTTCTGTAGCTACCTCCGCTTTAATCTCTGCTGCGATTGCGACTCCATCTAAAACCAACGGCATATCCATAGTTCAATCTTATCCCTCTCTCCGCTAAACTCGAATCATGTCCTTGTTGCTTGCTGCTCACCTCGATCTACTGGTTTGCCCGGTCTGCCACGGGCAATTGACGCTTGCGGGAGATGTGGTGAGCTGCGCCGGATGCCAGCGGCGCTACCCGATCGTCGATGGCTTGCCTGTTCTGATTGCGTCGCGTGCCCTTTCTTTGGTGGAAGTCCCGCCGATTGCTCCGGAATCTGCATCCAAATAGGTTAGATGGACTTCTCTCGATCCGCGACCGCTTTTCGTCTGCTTGCTTGTCTCTGCCTCGTCGCGTCGGGTGTGGCGCAAACACCTCAGTTGGCAA
>JAYVZU010000312.1:0-14425 GCA_043783075.1 Rhodanobacteraceae bacterium | reverse complement strand
GGAACCACGCCTTTTGCTCCTCGATCAACTTGGTGGCGGAATCCTTGATGTCGGCCAACGATTCGAGCGCAAGCTTGCGGGTGACGCTGTAGGATGCGTGCTCCGGCGGGGTTCGGAGTGCGGTCGCCCACCGCTCCGTCGCAGCTACAACCTTGGGGAGCACCTTGCGGATGTCGCGGTGGTACTTGCCGTAATCGCTCAGGTTGTCGTCGAAGTCGTCCAAGATGGACGTAAACTGCTCCATCAGGTCGTGAATGTCTTCTTCGCGGCCAGCCTGCCGCTTGCCTGTGCTGAGCTTGTCGATCTGCTTGATGCGTAGATCAAGGAAATCGACAAAAACGAGGACGCGGTCAGGGGGATTGTAGGCCGAGTCACGCAGCTTTTCGACCTCGGCTTCAGACATGGCCGATTCGCGCCGTTGGGCCTGCAGATTGGTCGTAAAGAGAGAGGCTGACGCCAAGGCACAGAGAGCCAGAACTTTCCTGCGGCTTGGGGTGCTGCGAGGAGTGGCCATGCTCAATGCGAGAAGACCTGCTGCAGGAGTTCGTCGTGCAACTGGTCGAGCCGCTTCAGCGTCGCCTTCAGCAGGACCGCGTCCTCGCTGGCGATAATGTGCATCAACTCACTGAGCTTGTATGTTGCCAGATGCATCAGCATCTCAGCATTCTTGACTCGCTTCGTGCTCTTACCCAGGCCCGCGTGAATGCGGTCGGCGTAGCTTTGCACGCGCTGTAAAGAGGCGACCGCCTCTTCCATTTCACCTGCGGCAACCTGTTTGCCGGCTACTTCAACGTAGTCATGAATCAACTCCGTAAAGAGGAAGGCCTGTTCATTGGGTTGGGCATGTTCGGCTCGGGCCTCGAGATTGGCGAGGGACGCTGCATCCAGCACCTCGGCTGCGGAAAGGGCGCGGGCCGAAGGCAGGATAAGTACGGAAGCTACTGCGAGAAGCAGGGTGGAGCTGGCAACTGAAAGTTTCATGTTGCACCCGCTGTATCCAACGGTTATTACTTCATCGGTGCAAGGGCGATGATTCGATGTCGCGCCTCGAATTCCTCGTCCGGATTAGTGCCTTTAGATGCTTCGAGAAACTGTTTGTATGCCTCGACAGCCAATTTGAAGTGGTGCAACTTGTCGTGCGAAATTGCTGTAAGAAATAAAACCGGGGCCGAAGTTGGAAGAACTGTAGCACGGACAGAGAGCGCCTGCAATGCCCCAGCGGGATCATTATTTGATGAGGCTGCAAAAGCCAGATCACCAGCCGCATTCCCTAGATCGGCTGGAGTAGGGAAAAGATTAGGTTGAGCGACGATTCGAGCCAAAATCTGCTGCGCCTCCGGGAACCGTTTCAGGTGCAGCAGCGCGCGGGCACGATCATCAATCAACGTTGTTTCACGAGGATTTTGCTGCGAAAGTGTGGCAAGCAACGGATCGGCGCTCGCATAGTCTTTGGTATCGATGTACAGATTGGCCAACAGCCGCGCGATATTCTCGTCCGCTGGATTCGCCTCGCGGAGCCTCTGAACCAACGGAAGAGCCAGATCAGTCTTGTGCTGGCTGGCATACAAAGTCGCAAGCTGGACAGTCAACGAGGGGTCGTCGGGATGGGCCTTCAGCGCGGCCGTGAGCAACTCTTCGGCTTCGGTCACGCGCAGCCCCTTCGCCAGCAGCCGCGCAAGCTCCGAGGTGGCTGCCGGGTCATTCGGTGTGCGGGCCAGAACGCGGCGATACGCGGCCTCCGCAGCGATTCCACCATTGCTTGCGGCTTCGGCCAACTCGGCTCCAAGAAGTGTGTCTTCCGGAGTCTCCGGAGTCAGCTTCAACGCCTCAAGAAGCTCGTTCCGCGCGTCGATCGGGTGCGACTTCTGGTCGATCCACGCAAGAGCACGGTACGCCCGGGCCTTCAATCCAGCGTCGCCTTCCGGAATCTTCGTTGCGGCCAGGAATTCAGTGCGGGCATCGATCATCCTGCCAGCACGAGCCAGCAGCAGCCCAAGAGCAACGTGGGAATCAAGAAAAGTAGGATCGGCAGCGATGGCAGCCCGGTAACTCGTCTCAGCCGGTGAAGCCTGATCCAAAGCATCCTGCGCCGAGGCCAGAAAGTAGACTATATGCGCGTCCTTTGGGTTCGCGGCGGCCAGCGGCGTGAGCAGCCTTAGCGCTCGATCATAGTCCCGAGCCTCCAGCGCGGCGTTGGCCTCATCAAACTTGGTATTCGCCGTTGTGGTCCGCTGCTGGAGGTTGGAGGAGAAATCCTGTGCAGCGCAGAGAACAGGCAACAGAAGAACGCTAAGGGCGCACAGGCAGATACGCAATGGATCGCGACGAGGCATAGAGCTGAGACTCATGCCGTCACCGAATGTTGGTTCAAAACCGGCCCAAGCCAATGCCCCGTGTGGCTTGCCGGGTTGGCGGCGATCTCCTCCGGTGTTCCGACCGCCACGATCTTCCCACCGGCATCACCACCCTCCGGGCCCATGTCGATAACCCAGTCCGCCGACTTGATCACGTCCAGATTGTGCTCGATGACGAGCAGCGATCCCCCTCCGTCGATCAGCTTGCGGAAGGCTGCGAGCAGCTTGGCGACGTCGTCGAAGTGAAGCCCGGTCGTGGGCTCGTCGAGAATGTACAGCGTGCGGCTGCGAGCCTTGGCGGCTGCATCATTCGTGGCTGCGCGATTCGAAATGGAGCGCGCGGTGGCGAGGTGTGAGGCAAGCTTGACCCGCTGGGCCTCGCCGCCCGAGAGAGTCGTAGCAGATTGCCCAAGGCGCACGTAGGACAGGCCAACCTCGTCCAGAACATACAGCTTGTCCACGATCTTCTGATGCCCTGCAAAGTAGACGAGTGCCTCTTTCACCGTCATATTCAGAACGTCGTAAATGTTCTTGTTCTTGTACTTCACGTCCAGAATCCCAGCCTTATACCGTGTGCCGTTACATTCTTCGCAGGGCAGCTCGATATCGGCAAGGAACTGCATCTCCACCGTGACGGTCCCGTCGCCTTCGCAGACGTCGCACCGGCCTCCGGGCACGTTGAACGAGAACGAGCCAGCCGCGTAGTTCTTGCGCTTGGAGTCCGGCTGCGCCGCAAAGAGCGCGCGGACATCGTCGAACGCCTTGATATAGGTCACCGGATTCGATCGCGGTGTCCGGCCAATGGGCGACTGGTCCACCAGGATAACGTCGTTCAAATGCTGCGTACCGGTCAGGTCTCGGTAAAGAGAGGTAGGGTCTGCACCCTCGGTCTGCCCCAGAGCCTGCTGCAGCGCGCGATACAGAACCTGGTGCACAATCGTCGACTTGCCCGAACCCGACACTCCGGTGACGCAGCAAAGAAGATTCAGCGGGATGTCGAGATCGACGCCACGTAGATTATGAATGCGAGCACCGTTCAACTTCAAGTGTTCACGGCCAGGTTCGCGACGGTGTTTAGGAATCGGAATCGTTAGTCGGCCCGACAGATACTTCCCAGTAATGCTCTGCGGGTTCGCCATCACTTCAGCGACGGTTCCAGCAGCAAGCAACTGACCGCCAAGCTCCCCGGCACCCGGCCCCAGATCAAGTAAATAGTCTGCCGCGCGGATCACGTCGGGATCATGCTCGACGACAAGAATCGTATTGCCCAGATCGCGCAGGTCCTCCATGATCCGAATCAGTTTGGCGGTATCGCGCGTGTGCAAGCCAATCGACGGTTCGTCCAACACATACAGCGCACCAACCAGTCGCGAGCCGAGCGACGTCGCAAGCTGAATTCGCTGCGATTCGCCGCCCGATAGCGTCGACGACAGACGGTCGAGCGTGAGGTAGTCGAGGCCAACCTGGTGCAGGAAGTGGGTGCGCTGTCGAACCTCTTCCAGCACCTTGCCGGCGATTTCCATCTGCGACGGCGAGAGGGCGAGCGAGTCGAAGAACTCTGTCGCTGCAGAGATGGTCAGAGCGGAGACCTCGCAGATATTCTTGCCCTGAATCATGACCGCCCGAGCCTCGGCGCGGAGCCGTGTTCCTCGACAATCCGGGCAAAGCGCATAGCCCCGGTACTTCGAGAGGAAAACCCGGACGTGCAACTTATATTTCTTGCGATCAAGCGCAGCAAAGAACCCACGGATGCCAGAGAAGCTGCCGTCACCGTCTTCGATATAGCGCTGCTGGGCCGCGGTCAGATCGTACCAGGGGACGCCGGTCGGGATCCCCGCGAGCTTCGCAGCCCGCTTCATCTCGCTATGGTGCGGACAATATTTTGTCGTAGTCCACGGATGGATAGCGCCTTCGTCCAGAGACTTGGACCGGTCCGGAATAATCAGGCCGGGATCGAAGTCGATCGTGTTTCCAAAACCCTGGCAGCGCGGGCATGCGCCAAAGGGATTGTTGAACGAGAACAGCCGCGGTTCCGGCTCGCGGTAGGCGCGATGGCAGGTGGTGCACTCAAAGGCCGACGAGAACCGAAACTTTTCCGGTGCATCTCCGAGAGTGTGGAACTGAATCTCGCCAGCCTCGCGATAGCCGGTCTCGATGGCGTCCACCAATCGGCTCCGGACATCCGACGAAAGCGCAAGACGATCCGCCAGTACAAAAATCGGCTGCGAGAAGTCAAGTTCGAGCAGCGACTCGGGCGTCGAAAACTCCACGATTGCTCCGGGTTCGTTTGCGGCTTTCTGCGCGGCGGTCTGCTGGTAGAGACGGTTGTAACCTCGCCTACGGAGTTCGATCAGGCGATCCCTAATCGGATCTGTGATCGTTGCTGCAGCGATGTTTTTCGCGGCCTTCTTCGCGGCGACCTTGGGCTTCTTGATTGGCTTCGGAGCTTCAGGTTCTCCCGTTGAAGAGCCTTGTAGAGCTTCGAGTTTGATCTCAGCGCGCAGGATCGGGAACAGAGCGTAGACGCGGGTTCCGGCTGGCACCGCAAGCATGGAAGCGACAATCTCGTCGACCGAGTCGCGCTTGACCACACCACCACAATGCAAACAAGTGACAGTTCCGCAGCGCGCGTAGAGCAGCCGAAGGTAATCGTAGATCTCCGTAGCCGTCGCAACAGTGGATCGGGGATTGCGGGTCTGATTCTTTTGCTTGATCGCGATAGCGGGCGCCAGGCCATCCATAAAATCAACGTCGGGCTTCTCGATACGCTCAAGAAATTGGCGCGCGTAGGCAGACAGGGATTCGACATAGCGCCGTTGGCCCTCGGCGTACACCGTGTCGAAGGCCAGCGACGACTTGCCCGATCCGGAGACGCCAGACACCACCGTCAGGGCGTTGTGCGGAATATCGACGTCCACGCTCTTCAGGTTGTGGGTGCGGGCTCCGCGGATCGTAATCTGGTCGAGAGAGTGTGAGAACTTCGCGGGTGCTGCCTGCTCATCAGTCAATTCTGTAATCATGGCCACTCTCCATTGTCGCCAGAAAGTGGCGCCGCGTCCATTCCGAGTGTTTGTGGCACGAATGTCAGGCTGGAGCAATTCCCCCGTTGCTATAAAGTCAACCCAACCACCGCCGTCATTCTGGCAAAGCCAGAATCTCCGTAGCTGTCTTTCGGGCGGCTCCATACCAATACGAAATTTGCTCTAGAATCTTGAACTATGAAGATCTCTGGACATCTCCGCTTGCTCTCTTTAGTCGTGGCAATCAGTGCCGCTGGTTTGTTGACTGCCTTCCGTGCCGCACCAACCGCTGAGGAGCAAGCCGTTTTAGTGCCCGTTCAGGCGACATTCGACGGCATGGCCAAACGTGATGCGGTTGCGATCAAGGCGAATTTTTTGCCTGGCGGCACGTTGGTTGCAATGCGCGACGGTAAGCCCACCCAGATGACGCTCGAAGCCTTCGCAGAGCGCTCAGGACGCCCGGGCACAACCACTGTTCAGGAGAGGATTCACGACCCACTCGTCCGAATCGACAACGACCTCGCTGTGGTGTGGGCGCCATTCGAATACCTGACCGATGGCAAGGTAATCTCCTGCGGGACCGACATGTTCAACCTCGTCCGGACCGACGGAAAGTGGCTGATCGCAAACCTACTCTACACCGGCCGCAAGGATTGCCCAGTCAAGTAGTCGCTAGGCTTCGTCCGGCTGCTGGCGAAATATTTCAAGCAGCAGCAAGCATGCCCCGACGACGATAGCGGAGTCGGCGAGATTGAAGTCCGGCCAGTGGTAGTGGACGATCTTGACCTCAAGGAAGTCCACCACGTAGGAAAACCGCACCCGGTCGTACAGGTTGCCGACTGCTCCGCCAAGAATGAGCGCAAGAGCAACGCCGGTGATTGAGATCGACTTCCCGATACGCCAGATCATGCCCAGCACGACGATTACTGCAATTACCGAAAACGCAATAAGTCCGTTGCGGACTACCGTCGGCGATAGCGACTCTGCGAAGAGCGAGAACGCCGCACCAGTATTGAAGACATGCGAGATGCGGAAGACTCCAGGGATCACCGTAATGAATTCGCCGCGGCCAACATGGCCGCCAACCCAATTCTTGGATAGGCGGTCAAGCAGGATGACAACCCCTGAGACGAGCAGGAGATACAGTCGAAAGTCGCGCTGCTGGGTATTGCTAGTCATGATGGAAGTCTTCTCAGTCTTGTGTCTTGCTTTTCTTAGTCTTCTGTCTTGCTTAAGGGCACGGCTTCAGCCGTGCCATAACTACTGCTTTTGCATTCCGGCTTTAGCCGCCGGGGTACTCTCTCTTGCCATCGTCACTTAGGCTGAAGGCTCCTGGCCAGCAGCATACGGGGCGAATCCGATGGCTTCCAGAGCCTCGGCACAGCGCAGGCAGACGGTTGGGTAACGGACATCGGAGGCTACGTCGGCAACATAGCGCCAGCAGCGCTCGCACTTCGGCTTGTAGGAGCGGCGCGCCGACAAGCTAACAAGGCTTTGATCACCCACGACAATCTCCACTTCCGAAACATTGAATAGCTCCGGAAGCGCGTCGGCATATTTCTGGATCGTACCTTCGCTGGAAGCCTCTGGCAGGCTGAGCATAACGACCGCCTCAAGAGACTTTCCGATGACCTTGTCGGCACGCAAAACTTCAAGTTGTGCCAGAACCTGCGCACGGACTTCAAGCAGACGCGCCCAGTCATCTTCGATCTTCGCTTCATTCCCCGGCACAATATCCGCCATATCCGGAAACAGCGCCAAATGCACACTAGCCTCGCGCCCCTCGACATGCGGCAGCAGTGGCCAAACTTCATCCGCCGTGAAGCTAAGGATCGGCGCAATGAGCCGGGTCAAAGCCTCCGCAATCCGCCACAACGCAGTCTGCGCGGACCGCCGCGCCGGATGGTTCGGCGCAAACGTGTAAAGACGATCCTTCAGCACATCAAGATACAACGCCGAGAGGTCCGTGTTCACGTACTCATTCAGCGCGTGGTAAGCCCGGTGGAACTCGAAGTCGTCGTAGGCCTTGCGAATCTTGGCGTCGAGTTCCGCCGTCTGCGCAAGAATGTACTGGTCGAGCGGCTCCATCTTTGCAAATAGAATCGCATCGGTAGCCGGCGTAAAGTCGTGCAAATTGCCAAGCAGAAACTTCAGCGTATTGCGCAGCTTGCGGTAGTTGTCACCAACCCGCTGCATCAGGTTCTCGCTCGCAGCGACATCCTCGCGGAAGTCAACGGAAGCGACCCAAAGCCGGATGATCTCTGCACCCAGCCGCTTCGCGACATCAACGGGATCGACGCCGTTGCCCAGCGACTTCGAGAAAGCGCGACCCTGCTCGTCCAGCGTCCAGCCAGAGGTTGAGACCATGCGGTAGGGAGCCACTCCCCGAAGCGCGACGGAGGTAAGTAAAGAAGAGTGGAACCAGCCACGGTGCTGGTCGCCGCCCTCGGTATAGAGGTCAGCAGGGAAGCGCAGTGTCGGTTCCGCGTCCAGCACTGCATGCCAGCTTGCGCCAGACTCGAACCACACGTCGAGAATGTCCATCTCCTTGCGGAAATCGGCCTTATCATCGTTGCCACACTTACCGCATACGGTCCCGTTCGGCAGTAGAGATTCAGCCGAGTGGATATACCACGCGTCGGCCGATTCCTTCTTGAACAGCTCGACGATGCTCTCGTTGATCTTCGGATCGTTCAACGGCTCATGACACTTATTGCAGAGAAAGACCGCAATCGGCACGCCCCAGATGCGCTGCCGGGAGATGCACCAGTCGGGCCGCGTAGCGATCATATTAGAAATGCGGTCTTCACCCCATGCCGGGTCCCAGACCACTTGTTTGATCTCGTCGAGCGCGCGCTGGCGGAAGGTTTCCGTCGCGGGTTCTGGCACGTCAGCGATATAGGTCGCTGGATCAAGCGCCAGCGTATCGAGCATCGGAGTGGTGGCGTCCATGCTCTCGAAGGCGTTGTCCTGCGACGCGCGAAGTGAGGCTACCTTGCCGGACAGCTTTTCTTCCTGCTGCTGCGTCGTGACAAGCGCCCGCATGGGGGTCTCCATGCCGATAAACCACTGCTCCGTCGCGCGGACGATGACGGGATTGTGGCAGCGCCAGCAGTGCGGGTAGCTGTGGTCAAAGTGGCAGGCAGCAAGGAGCGCACCGCTCTCGCGCAGAACCTCTGTGATGACCTTGTTGGACTCAAACACGGTGAGGTTTTCGTAAGGCTGACCGTTGGTGTTTCGCTGGCGGCCCGCGTTGTCGACATACTGTAGCTCCGGCAGGTTGTAGCGCTTGCCAGTAGCGAAGTCATCCACACCATGTGCTGGCGCAGTATGGACAGCCCCTGTACCCTGATCCGCCGTGACATACAGCGCGGTAACGCCGAAGATCGTGCGATTCAAGTACGGGTGGTTGAAGGTCGCGTGCTCCAGCTTCCCGCCCTGAAATCCTGCGATGACATCAACAGCCGTCGCCGGTTCGGTCGGAGTCGCCGCGCTAAACAGGTTGCACTGCACGATCACAGTCGAAAGCAGCCCTTCAGCGACGATGTACACACCGGTCGTGGTCTTCAGCGCGACGTACTCCATCTCCGGATGGAACGCGACAGCCTGCGAAGCCGGGATGGTCCAGGGGGTCGTAGTCCAGATGATCGTGGAAACATCTTCTCCAGCGAGCGCGGGATGGATCTTCGCAGCGTCGCTGGTGAGCTTGTACCGAATGTAGACGCTGGGCGAGGTGTGCTGCTCGTACTCAACTTCAGCCTCAGCTAAAGCCGTCTGGTCGTGGACACACCAGAAGACCGGCTTCAAACCCTTATAGACAAACCCCTGCTCAAAGAACGCGTAAAACGTCTCGAGGATCGCCGCTTCATACCCGTGGCTCATCGTCAGGTAGGGATCCTGCCAGCGGCCAAAGACGCCGATACGCTGGAACTGGCTGCGTTGCAGGTCGACGTACTTCTGCGCATATTCGCGACACGCCCGGCGGACACTGACCGCCGGCATCTCCAACTTCTTGCGACCAAGCTGCTCGTCGACCTTGATCTCAATCGGCAAACCGTGGCAGTCCCAACCCGGAACATAAGGGGCATCGAAGCCAGCCATGGTCTTGGTCTTGACCACGAAGTCTTTAATGCACTTGTTCAGCGCATGGCCCAGATGGATCGCGCCATTGGCGTAGGGCGGGCCGTCGTGCAAAATGTACTGCGGCGATCCGGCGCGTGCGGCGCGAATCTGTCCGTACAGGTCCTGCTTCAGCCAGGCTTCGAGCCGGGCGGGCTCGTTCTGGGGCAGGTTGGCCTTCATCGGGAAGGCGGTCTCGGGCAAGTTCAGGGTAGACTTGAGCGGCTTTGGTGCGCCGGCTTCGGGTACTGGTGGAACCTGTGACATTTCAATTCCTTATCCGCATACGGCTAGTTCGTACTGGATGCCATTCTATGGACGGTGCGAAGTCCTTATTGTATCGGGTATTGTGGGGCCGGGAGGCAGGACACGCCCGCGAGGCGCGGCGAATCAAATCAAGTTCCGATAAACGAGACCAATGTACATTTTGGTGCGTCAAAGGATGTGACGACATGTGGGCGTAAAGTTTGTAGAATGTCGGCAGTGCCAGATGTCGCCCGGCTGCCCAGGTTGACGAATAAAGTTGCAGACGAGACAGGCAAACACTTCTAAGGAAAGACGACGGGTGAGCACAGAGATTCACGCCGGACCGAGATGTTAATCAATAGTCCGGATTTGAGTTTTCGGCTGCCGAGGCAACGAAGTCTATGTCGAACAACGTACTTTTGCCCCCGGAAGAACTTGAGGGCAAACAAGTTATCTCGCTTCACGCCACAGATTCTGTGCGCCTGAGCGGCGATCTCGGCGAAGCAGACCAGGGTGTATTTTCGTCGCTTATGGATAGCATCCGCGACGTGTTCTTTCCGATAAAGCTTCCGCCGCTGGTGCTGGAGTCGCAGCCAATTCCAGTTATCGATCGCATGGCGGTCAAGCGGGATCCAGTTTCGGCCATCATTTCCACAGTAATTAACGTTGCAATCGTCGCGTTTGTCCTCTGGTTCGCGGCGCAGAAGGCCGGCATCATCAAACCGATGAAGGCGTTGCAGCTCGTAAATCTGGACGTTCCTCCACCACCCAAGGCACCTCCCAAGCTGCAGACGATGGGTGGAGGCGGTGGCCAGAAGGGCCCGGCACCGGTGAGCAAGGGCAATATTCCGCCACCGTCTCCGATGCCTCTGAACCCGCCAAAGGCTCCACCCCTGGCGGATCCGAAGATTCCGATTCCCGTTACGATCGATATCGATAAGAACATCCATATGGCGCATGTGGACGTGCCGAACTTCGGTATGCCGAACTCGCCAAACGTCGGAACATCGCTGGGTAACGGCAACGGTAGTGGCATCGGCTCGGGCAATGGCAGCGGCGTTGGACCAGGTAGCGGCGGCAATATGGGCGGCGTTGTAAGGCGAATTGGCGGCGGTGTCTCTCCGCCGCAAGTGCTCTTTGCTCCAGAACCGGAGTTCTCGGAAGAGGCTCGCAAGGCAAAGGTCGCCGGCAACGTTCTCGTCTACCTGCAGGTCGATACGAATGGCCGTCCGACTCATGTTCGCGTTCTGCGTGGCATCGGTCTCGGACTGGATGAGAAGGCGATGGAGGCTGTTCGCCAGTACAAGTTCAGACCTGCAATGGAGAATGGCAAGCCGGTCATCGTTGAGATGAACGTCGAGGTCAACTTCCAAATCTTCTAGCCCCAAACGCAAAGCTTAACACCGATTTGGACCGATCTGAAATGCGATTAAAACCAAAAGTTTTACAGTTCTAACATCACATTTTAGATCGGTTTAAGTCGGTGTTAAGTATTTAGGCTGCCCGCCGAGGCGCATGCTCGTGGTGGCTTTGCACCTGAAAGCGATCGACCTGACGTTCGAGAGTGAACGCCGTGCCGCGCATTGCTTCGATGCCCGCTGCAGTCGTTGCCATCTCCGACAGATTCTCGTGCGAGAGCGAGTGGATCGAGTCGAGTGATGCGCTGGACTGGTCTGCTGCTGCGGCTTGTTGGGAAGCCGCAATTGCGATCTGCGTAATCATCCGGTCTACCCGTTCTGCCATGCCGATGATTCGCTCCAGAGCCTCGCCCGCCTGTGTGGTCGTCACGACCCCCTCCTGCACCGTCCCGGTTCCGGACGCCATGCTTGCGATTGCGGTGCGGGTGCGGTCCTGAATCTCCTGGATCATCGTGCCAATCTCGCCCGTTGCCTGCGCCGTCGATTCGGCAAGGCGGCGCACTTCTCCGGCCACGACCGCGAAGCCTCGACCCTGATCCCCAGCGCGTGCAGCTTCGATCGCCGCGTTAAGCGCGAGGAGGTTCGTCTTGCGTGCAATCTCGTCGATGACGGTAACAATTTGCGAGATGCGTTTGGAGTCTTCGCCCAGCAAACCGACGGTGGAACTGGTCTCAGTCACCGCAGTTGCGATAGAGTGCATACTCCCCAACATCTGCTTGACGATCAAGCCACCCTCGCGCGCCGTCTGAGCGGCAGATCGCGCTGTTTCGGCGGCAGACTGCGTGTGGCGAGAGACCTCCGCGATGGAGGCGGACATCTCCTGCATGGCCGTGGCAGCCTGCTGGGTTTGTTGAGACTGCTGGTCGATGCGGCGATGAATCAAGTCGGATGCCGAACGCATGCATGCAGCCGATTCGGTAAGTGACCCGGCGGTCTCTGCTACGGTCCCAATGATGCCTCCAAGGGCATCCTGCATACCGTTCATGGCTGCGGCCAGGATGCCGATCTCGTCGTTGGAATCCAGTTGCAGAGCGCGGCCAGTAAGATTGCCGGCAGCAATAGAGTCTGCCCGCTTTGCAACCTGATCGACAGAGCGAGCGATGCGCCGTCCCAGGATGATGGAGATCGTACCGCCCGCAAGCGCCCCGAAGATCGTTGCAATCCACAGGGTAAGGATGGTCAGGTGGTTGGCTTGACGAAGCTGTTCGAATTCTCCCTGTGCCTGACCGCTTTGCGATTCGACCACCTGCTCGATCAGGGAGATCACGGAGTCACTCGTCGGAAGAATCTCCTTCTGCAGTATGACGTACGCCTGCGCAGTATTCTCGGCGGAGTTGGATTCGCTCAGTCGAAGGACCCGCTCCTGGAGCGTACGAATCTGGGTGAGACCTTCCGCAACTTGCTCCAGACGCCGTTTATCCTGTTTCAGGTCGAGGCTGCTCTCAGCGGCGACGATCGCTGCGAGCGAACGGTCGGCGGCCGCCATCTGCTCCGCACGCTGGGAACGGTAAGTAGTGGACGAGCCATCATGCATCCCAAACAGCATGTCCGATTCAATAGCGCGGAGACTGCCCGTAATATGCGAACGGACGTCACGGACGTTGAGGATCAGCGGCATACGGTCGGCCATGATGCGATCGGACAGCATGTTGGCATCCTGAATACGCAGATGTGCCGTAAATGCGCTAAGGAACATTGCAAGGATGAGTCCGCCGGTACTGAGGCCGAGTTTCGTTTCTAGTTTCATGGTCTCCTCAAGATCGTTGCTGGAGGTGCGGTCCGGCTTTAATGCAGAAATGCGCGCCTAGTGGGCTTCAAATGTGATGTTGACAGTTTCCTGCGAGGCGACGGGAGCTGAAACGTACTTCCACTTCCGCACGGCGTTGACCGCAGCATCAATCAGAATCGGGTGGCCACGGTCCACCTTGATATCTGCGACAGAGCCATCGGGGTCAATCGAAATTGTGAGCATGACCGTTCCGGCGATATGCATTTGGCGAGCAATCTCAGGGTAGATTGGAGGCGCATGGCGTACGATCGCCCGACCGCTATCGCCTGCCGCGGCATGAACGCACAGAACAAATAGCAGAACGATCGTGCTCGCAATAGCTGCCGATGAATGTCTTTGGCGCATGACCGGTGACTACCCCCGAATGGCAGCGCCCTCTGACCGAAGTCTTGCGAGGAACGCCGTCTGGGAGGTTATCGGCAGCCGGATGAGTTGCTTGAGCGGAGAGAACTAGAGCTAAACGGTAGCAGGTGCCAGCACGGCGACCTCGGCAAACGTCAGGTTGTTGGCCAGGCTCTGCGTGCGGTCTTTCCACGCCAGGAAAAGCTTGCCGTAGCTAAGTGTGATGCAGGTGCCAGGGTCGATCCCCAGGAGAACCAGCATGTGGTCAATCCAGTCCGTCGGCCCCTCCAGCTCGGCAAAATTGCCAATCGGGGTCTCATCAAGGACCAGATGCGCACCGGGGACGTCGGGATGGGTGTACTCACTGCGGTACTTCTCGTAGAGGAAGGCCGGACCATAGCCCAGGCGAGCAAAAATTTCGGAGAGCGCAGAACCATCAGCTACTTCGGATTCGGTTTCGATCCGCACCTTGTACATGCTGGTCGGGTCTTCATTGTCCGGGTGCCGCTTGTGGGTCACGATGTGGCGCCGGCCATACTCACGAACGCGGAGAATCTCGCCACGGGCCTTCAAATCGCGATTCGGAGTGTCGTATAACGTGTTTGATTCAAAGGTTCGGGGAGTTTCGAGATGGAAACCCGCCTGGTCAAGCTGCCGTTCGAAGGTGGAAAGCGATGCTACAGGGACCTTGACTTCGATCTCGGGGCTTTGCATGGGTAAAAGTATACGGCTGTTAGGGGTTCACCCGTGCGAACGGTAGGATAGGTTTGTGGAATTGAAGACCAAAACCGAACGACTGGATGCCGCGAAACCAGAGGATGTCGCCCGCGCCGCCGAGATTCTCCGAAGCGGTGGTACTGTCGCTTTCCCGACAGAGACAGTGTACGGTCTCGGAGCAAATGCCCTTTCAGATGAAGCAGTTGCGAAGATCTTCGAGGCCAAGCAAAGACCCAACTGGGACCCGCTTATCGTGCACATTTGCAACCGTGAAATGCTGGAGAGAGTGGTCGCTGGGAAGCGTTCCAGGGTGGTTGAGGCGCTAATAGAAAAGTTTTGGCCGGGCCCGCTTACCTTGTTGTTGCCGAGGACCGAAGCCGTGCCCGGCGCTGTGACGGCTGGTCGTCCGCTGGTTGGGGT
>JAYVZU010000311.1:0-14446 GCA_043783075.1 Rhodanobacteraceae bacterium | reverse complement strand
GAATTTTTCCGGAGAGCCTCTCGCGGAGCGCGCCGGCGTCCTCGACGATGATGCCTTTAAAGCGGCAGCTAAGCAGCTCTTCGACCGGAAGTTCGCCGCGCTGCGTCTCCATCGCAATAATGATGCGATTCACGGGGTTTGAGGAAGCTGCGATGCGGTCGAGTTCCTCGATCCAGATCTTCTTGCGGTCTGTCGGTTCGCCGAGCTCAAGCTCTTTCCAGTCGACGACTTCCATGCCGAGGTCGCGGCGAGAGCCGATTGCGTTGACGGTGGAGCGGGCAAACTCGCCGGCGCCTAGAACATAGACGCGCTCCCGGAAAAACGGCCAACTGACGATCCAGTCGTAGGCCCGACGCCAAAGAATCAGGACCGGGGTCAGAAGCGCAAGGCCGAGGCCGTATACATGGCCGGGTCCGATGGCGGACTCCGGAAAGAAGTAGAGGACCGCAGAGACGACGAAGCAATCGAACGCCAGGACGAGCAGGATGCGGAAGTAAATCGCCTCGCGTGCCGAGACAAGCTGTGGCTCGAAGAGGTCGAAGTAATAGGAGAAATTGAGGCTGATGAATGTGAGCGTAGCTATCTTCAGGTAGCCGTATTCATAGTTCAGCGCCAACCAGACATCGGGGCCCAGAACCAGAAATGCAGCAGCCAGAAAGCAACTGGCGACGATAACCGCCTCGCAGAGCAGCAACATCACCGTCCGCGTGGGGTAATACACGTTCAAAAAACGAATCATTGCGTGGCGGGCCCTGGGGGAGTTTTGGCTGTGTCGTATCCGTCGTAGCCATAGTATCCGTCCGTCATGGTCGGAGTATCAACCGCGTTGAGGACGACACCGAGAATCTTCGAAGACTTTAGCTCAGCCAACGCACGTTGCGCCGCTTCAAACTTTGTAACTCCCCCGCGTGCGACCATCAGCACGGCATCACAGGCGTGTGCCAGGTTGACACCGTCGGTGACCAGGTTAACCGGGGAGGAATCGACGATGATCCAGTCAAAGTGTGGCGAGGCGCTTTCGATCAGCTGCCGGAAACGTCCGCTGCCGGAGAGGTCGGCCGCCTTGTCGCCCTCGTCGCCGCCGCCGATAAAGGTCAGAGAGCCGAGTCCGGAGAAGAGAGGGGAGCCATCTTCGTTCAAAGCCGCGCGCTGCATAATCTCGTTCATGTTGGCATGGCCGGCCAGGTAGTTCGTCAGGCCGGGGTTGTCTTCGCATCCGAAGAGGCCGTGCAGCGAACTGCGGCGCATATCGCCGTCGATGAGCAGGACGCGGCTTGCCTTGTGGCGCGCGAAGGAGATGGCGAGATTTGCGGCGATAAAGCTCTTTCCCTCGCGTGGCAGACCGCTGCTGACGAGGATTGACTTCAACGTATTCAAGTCGCGGAATCCGAACAGCCGGGTGCGCAGGCTGCGGAACTGCTCTACCGCGTTACCACGCTCTTCCAGCGCCGGCAATTTCTCCAGCAGCGGTTTCCAGATCGTCGTGCGGATCGCTGAAGGATCAAACTTTTCGATGGTTGCAGCAGGCTTGGCAACCGGTGCGGCTGTGAAACTTGGCTTTGCAGGCGCAACGGCAACTGGGACATGGACGGCTGCAGGCTCCGCGAAGTACGGCTCATCGACAGACGAAACTTCGCGCGGGGCTTCGATCGGCATGGGCAGTTCTTCGACAGCCGCAGCGGCTGCAGCTTCCTTCCATGTCGTAGTCACTGAGACATGTTCATGATCGGATGCCTGTGTGGTCTTGCCTGCGGCGCGATCCTGCTCGGCGCGAAGCAGCGCTTCATAAATCTTGCTCATCGGTCCCACCTTCCTGATTCATTGCCAACAGCTAGAAGGCCGCCTTGATTTGAGGCGACAGAAAATGGCTGCGTGTCGAGGTCCAGCTCGATCGAGACCGAGTGGATGACGCTCTCTGGAATCTGCGCAATCTGTTCCACGTAACCGTGGATCAGCGCATGTTCGCAGATGAGATTGATAATACGGGGGATACCTTTACTGGCCTGGTGAATCGCAACAACTGCTTCCTGGGTAAAGATTGGCTCGGCTGTCCCGGCGATTAGCAGGCGCTGTGCGATGTAGGCGGCGGTCTGCTCTTCGTTGATGGCCTTGGTGCGGCACCAAAGCGAGACGCGCTGGCGGAGCTGCCGAAGTTCCGGCTGGCGAAGTTTATCTTCGAACTCCGGTTGACCGGAGAGGATGATCTGCACGAGCTTCTCGGAAGAGGTTTCGAGGTTGGTCAGCAGCCGGATCTCTTCCAAAAGTTCATTGGAGAGGTTCTGGGCTTCGTCAACTACGATGACGCAGGTCTCCTGCTGGCGGAAACGCTCGATGAGCCAGCGGTTGAGCTGGATCAGCATGCCGGACTTGGTGCGGGCAGTTGGCGTAATGCCAAAGTCGCTCAGGACGAACTCGAGGAAGTCGAGGACTTCCAGCCGCGGGTTGAAGATGAACGAAGTAAACACGCGGCCGCGGGTAAAGGAGCCGAGGGCGCGCCGGAGCAATGTCGTCTTGCCGGTCCCGACTTCGCCGACAAGGACGATGAATCCCTTGCGCGCGGAGATGCCGTACTCCAAACCCGCCAGAGCCTCACGAGTGTGGGGCATCATGTACAGGAATCGAGGATCCGGACTCGTGTTGAAGGGATTGCTCTGTAGTTTATAGAAGCTCTTATACATGGTTATCCACGGGCACCCGCGAGGGAGTCTCCATCGGTTTTAACAGTCGGCGTTCGTTTGAATCGATTGAGGACGCGTTCCCATAGCTTCGGATGAGCTGGATGGTCTGAGGGAATTTCTCCGCTTACCGCGATGATACCTAGTGTCGGCAGCCGGGTGAAGGCCCAAACGTCGCGTTCGTTGCGGAGTGATGTATCTTTATATTCCTTGAAGGCGGCAATGCAGAGTGCAATGAAGAGGCCTAGACCGAGTCCGCCGGCCGAAAAGATCCAAACATTGGGGAACGTAGGCGCGTCCGGAAGGTTCGGCTCATCCATGACGCGGAACTGTTCGCCTTCCTGCCGGCGCTCCAGATCGGTCGCCATCTTGGAGTGGCTCATCTTTGCATTCAGCTCGTCGTAGAACTTCTGCGCAGTGCCATAATCGCGGGTAAGTCCCTTATATTCTTCAGCAACCTGCGGGCTGGACTGGATCCGCTCCTGGTACATGCCGAGCTTGCCCTGAATCATGGACTGCTCGCGGCGCTTCTCCTGAATGCCTTGGTCCGCGGCGCGAAGTTGCGAGCGGAGCTGCTGAATTTGCAGGGAATCCTGAGAGCGAGCTACCACTGCTCCGCCGCCACCCATCGAGACGGGGGCTTTGTCAGCCGGCTGCGCCAACTCTCTTTTAATCTGTGCAATCTGGCGGCGAACTGCGATGACGTCCGGGTGGCTGGGCGTGTACTGGCTGGTCAGCTCAACTTCTTTCCCTTCCAGCGTGGCTAGCTCCTTCTGCTTGGCCTGTACGGCCGGGCTCTGGATAGCAGCCAACGGCCCTTCCGACCCGGCAGTACCGAGTCCGGGCGTGGGTGCAGTGTTTGCCGCTAGTTGCGCGAGCATCGATTCGGCGAAGGTCTTGTCCTGTTCCATGCGCGCCAGACCCTGAGTCGCAGCTTCGAGCTGGGTGTTCAGACTGTTGAGCATGTTCATGTTGGTACCCTCTTCGCCGGGCAGCTTGCCAAAGTACTGGCGCTGGAAGGTTGCGAGTTTCGAGTCCTGCTCGTCCAGGCTGCGCTTGGCGTCCGCCAGCTGACCCTTCAGGAAGTCGGTGGTACCTTCCGCTGAGGCTTCGCGGGAGCGGAGGTTTTCGTTCAGGAAGAGCGATGTGATTTCGCCGCAGACCAACTGTGCGGTGTGCGCGTCGTTTGCCGTAAAGGTGATGAAGAATCCGGGCAGGCCCTTGTTGTTCGTAATTGCGGAACGGATCGGCTTGATATCAATGGCTTTACGGGTGAGGTCGACGCGGTCGTCCATGGTGACGCGGCCGGTGCTGTACAGGTTGTACTTCTCGATGACCGGCTGGATGCGCGACCGGCTGAGAATCTGTTCCTTCATCGAGGAGAGTCGGCTATCCAGATCGGACGAGATGACGGGCTTGACGTAGTCATCCGGAACCTTCTGCTCTTCGATCAGGACCAGCGTCTGCGACATGAACTTGGGGGGGATAAAGAAGGTCGCAACGGCTCCAATGACCGGGAAAACAACCAGACAGGTAAGAATCAGGACACGCCGGCGCTTGAGGATGGCGACATAATCGGCTGCTTCCAGTTTGCGATGACCAAGCATAAAAACTCCTTATTATCTTCCCAGGTGAATCGGGGAGGGGGAATACGTGACTCCAAAACCAAGGGACTGCTGAAGTCCAATCAGGGGGGTAACTCCGCTATAGAGACCTTGCACTGCCTGATGCTGGACTGAATAGCTGACGAAGGCGGAGAGAGTTCGTGTAAAAGCCCGGTTGACCTGGAGGCTGCCCACTGCGGACTGGGTATTGACCTGTTTATTTGTGATGAGGAGAAGCCCAGTGCTCGACATGTAGCTTCCCAGGGCGGTTGCCTGGGTGGACCGCGTGATGCGGCGGCTCACATCGCCGGCGACTGTGTTGCTGGTCGCGCCGAATGTGATGCCGGAACCACCGTTGGTCGAACGCTTGAAGGTTCCGCTGACCACGAAGGCTGAGGCAACATCGCCCACATAACTTGCCTGTGCGTCAACGGTGTAGCTCACGGAGGACGGACGGTTGGTCAGGGTCGAAGCGCTGATCAACTGGGGTCCGGCACCGGCCGTGACGGTGAATCTCCGGGTCAACTGGCGCTTGTATTGTCCCTGAACACCCTGCGCTTGAAAATCACCAGGAATAAAGACATACGAAAAGTCGTTGTAGGAGTAGTCCGCCGCAAAGGAGGAGAGTCCATTGATGCGGTGGGTTGCACCACCCCGTAGAGAATAAGTATTTGTCTGAATTCCGCCTGTATAGCCGGGGAATCGCTCGATAGAGTAGAAACCGCTGGCATCTGCGGTAGTTTTGCCTGTCAGTTCTCGGGCGACTGCGACCGTCACGGAGTTCTCAATCCGAGTGGCGTACGGGATAAGCACGCCCTGAGCGGTGACAATGCCTGTGGTTGTGCCGGTGCCGAGAACCCCGAATACGCCGGATGCAGAAGTCT
Source organism: Rhodanobacteraceae bacterium (assembly GCA_043783075.1). Lineage (GTDB taxonomy): Bacteria > Acidobacteriota > Terriglobia > Terriglobales > Acidobacteriaceae > Edaphobacter. The sequence continues at coordinate 9,283 of JAYVZU010000311.1, read as the reverse complement.
CAGGCAAATAACGGACTGCGTCAGACGCCGTGAGATGCCACTTTCTGGTGTTGTAGGCCTGCGTGATTGTGAAATCCTGGAAAAAAGCGGAGGGCTGACCGTAGGTGGTTTGCAAGTAGCCACCGGTGTAGCTTACGGTCGTCGGCATACGGACACTGGGTGTGATGAAGCCGAGATTTCCGGAGAAAGTCGCTGCCGAAACCGTTCCGACTTTAGCGTTGTAGCCGAAGGTAACTCGCTCACCAGCGTTCAGCGCGTAGTTCAGGGTCCCGCCGATGGTTGGCATCTGGAAACCGGTATAGAGCGGGGAGCCGGATTGCACCGGAACGCTCTGAGCCGCAGCAATGGCTGAAGCCGAAAGAAAGCAAATCACGCAAATTAGGGTACGTTCGGGGAGGTTTTTCATGGGACCACGACGGTATCTCCAGGTGTTAGTTCTACGCCCTGTTGATTTCCCTCTTTGAGGGCCTTGTTATAGTCGAACGGAATCTTCTTCTGGTTACCTTTTACTCCACGCAGGATGTAGATCTTCTTCTTGTTCGCGTAGGGTGTAAGGCCGCCAGCGGCAGAGATGGCCTGCAGCATGGTCATCGCCCGGGTGAGCGGGACAGGTCCGGAGCGCTGGACCTCACCGATAAAGAAAATTTTCCGGCTATTGACGGATGTGACCGTCACGGTGACCGACGGATCGTTGATGAACTTCTTCAATCCATCCTGAATCTCGGCGGCGAGCGCCATCGGGGTCATACCGGTCGCGGGCAGGTCGCCCACCAGCGGCAGGGATATCCGGCCATCGGGACGAATGACGAGCGCGCCGGAGATGGTTGGCTCCTTCCAGACGTGGACCATGATTGCGTCATCCGTACCCAGAATATAGTTCGGGTCGAGATCCGGCACCCCGGCGGGTTCAGCCTGCGTGGCCTGCGTGGCCTGCGTCAGCGCTGCCAGAATAGCTGCGTCTGCAGTATTTGGGGAAGCCGGGGTTGCGGCCGGCGCCTGTACCGGTGCGGTGACGTCGGGCTTCTGTACGCTCTGTTGAGCGTAAGTGCCGACCGAGGTAAGGGCTAGTCCAAGTGTTACGAGCGTGGCAGCATAGTTCATACGGATACCTGTCATTCTAGTGCAGGTTACGAAAGATCATGATTACTCTTGCATGGCTAAACAGTTGCCGCCATGCCGCTTTTCGGTCATTCCCGAAGCCTCTGCGTCTATCCTAAAGTGAGGCTGTCAGTTCATCGGCAAACTATTGGCCGGGCACCACCAAGGTTAGTTACTTTATGATATATGCGACCCCGTTATCAAGGCATCTGCCTCGCTTATGTTGAAAATAGAGACCCTGAACCAGACAGATATGTTGCGCGGCCCAAGCGACGCCGTTACGAATGGCGATCTTGCAGACGCGCGGCTCAACGTCGATTGGACTGTCTGGGCGGGAATCGGGTTGCTTGGAGCCTTGTTGCTGGCGCTTTATCTGCGAATTGGAATCAAGCTGGTAGCCGACTGGATCAACTATCCGGACTACTCGCATGGGGTTCTCATTCCATTTTTCGCGGCGTTTCTGGTCTGGGATCAGCGTAAATTAATTCTGGCAACGACCCTAAAGCCAAGCTGGACGGGTATCCCGCTGGTGATAGTGGGGCTCTTTATCTTGCTGGTCGGAGTGTTTGGGGCTGACCTGTTTCTCTCGCGAATCTCCTTCATTTTGCTGACTGCGGGCTTGATCTGGACTCTGCTGGGCAGCCAGATGCTCGGACGCGCCAAGTTCCTGCTGTTTGTGTTGGCGCTTTCGATTCCGCTGCCGAATGTTCTGTTCAACCACATCACGTTTCCGCTCCAGTTGCTGGCTTCGGAGGTTTCGAGCGGAGTTCTGCCGCTGGCCGGCGTTCCCGTGCTGCGCGAGGGCAACGTCATCAATCTGCCGGCGATGCCGCTCGAAGTTGCAGAGGCTTGCAGTGGCATCCGTTCGCTGATGAGCTTGTTCACCGTCGCGGTGATCTTTGGTTATTTTCTGGAGAAGGGCACCCTGCGGAGGTCGCTGCTGGCGTTTGCGAGCGTTCCGATTGCCGTCGCTGCGAATGTCGCACGCATTGTTGGGACGGGGCTTTGTGTGCAATATTGGGATCCCCAAAAGGCGCTTGGCTTCTTCCATGAGTTCTCCGGCTGGCTGATGTTTCTCGTCTCGCTCAGCTGCCTCTATCTGATTCATAGCCTGATGCAGCGGTTGACCCGCCAGAGCGTCCCCGCACTATGAGATCCCCACGGTATTGGACAGTTATCGGCCTTCTTCTGCTCACCGTGGTGACGTTGTACCACCGTGGAGATGGCGATCATGTGCCGCCCAGCACGCCGCTCGATGATTTTCCGGTGGTTGTGGGGAATCTGCCGTCGGTCCGTATGCCGATCGATCCGGAGGCACTTGCAATTTTGGGTCAGGGATTTTTTCTTAACCGGATATTCTCTCCTCCCAAGCTTGATCCGGTCGATGTGAAACCTGTGGCTGGCAGCGAAGCTTCCGGGCCGGTTGGGTTGTTTATCGCATACTTCCCGACCCAGCGTACGGGCCAGTCGATCCATTCGCCTCAAAACTGTCTTCCGGGTTCTGGCTGGACGTTTGAATCCTCGGGCACAACGGATTTGACCGACGCCAGTGGTCACCGGAGTCAGGTTGCCGATTACGTTATTGTGAACGGGGACCAACGTGCCGAGGTGCTGTATTGGTATCAATCGCATGGCCGGGCCATTGCAAGCGACTACAAAGCCAAGCTTTTTATGTTGGTGGATTCCATTCGCTATAGCCGCAGCGATGCAGCGTTGGTTCGCATCGTTACACCCATTCAATCCAGCGAGCAGCGTGGGGACTCGCACGAGCGTGCCGTCCGCTTCGCCCAACGGCTGATACCGATGTTGCCCGCATATATTCCCAACTAAAATTAGGGCTGAAATAGTTGCAATGTTCAAATTCAAAAGCATTTTTGGAACGTTACTCCCCCGAGGTAAAACGCATGTTCAGGCTTGTTCGTCCGCAACTTCGATCGCTTCCGGTACTTGGTCTCTCGCTGTCCCTCGTCTTTACGGCGGGCTGCAACCGTGACCCCAACGTGCGCAAGCAGAAGTATCTGGAGAGTGGCAAGCGTTACGAGAAGGAAGGCAAGCAGCGCGAGGCGCTGATCCAGCTTTCGAACGCGCTCAAGGTGGATCGCGGGTTTGCTCCGGCTCACTATGAACTGGGGCTGGTCTACATGAAGCTTGGTGCAATCGCCGCGGCCTACACGGAGATGCTACGGACGGTCGATCTCGACCCGACGAACTCTGCCGCGCGCCTGCAGGTTGGAAACATGCAGCTTGCCGCCGGTCTCCCTGACCGGGCAATGGACCAGGTCAACGCCGTACTTGCGACCGACAAGAATAACGCGGACGCGTACTCGCTTGCGGCCAATATCTCTGCCCAGCGGAGCAAGCCGGACGAGGCGATGAAGTACATTCAGCTGGCGCTGGCCATCAAGCCGGATAAGAGCGAGTACCACACCACGCTCGCGCTGCTGCAGAGCAAGGATGAGGCCGGAGTTCCGCAGGCGAAGGAAGAGCTGAAGAAGGCGATCGAGATCGACAACTCCAACGTCACCGCGCATCTGGTGCTCGCTTCACTCTATGAGAAGGAGAGCAACTTTCAGGGTGCGCTGGCAGAGGTTCAAGCCGCAGTGAAGGTTGCGCCGAAGGATTTGCAGGCCCGTCGCGATCTTGCCGAGGTTTATATGCGGCTTGGACAGGCCCCGCAGGCAGAGCAGGCTCTGCGCCAGGCGTCTGATGACCTTGCCGATACGGCGGAAGGTGCGTCGATGCTGAGCGAGTTCTACACCCGTCGTGGCCAGATCGGCGCGGCCGAGAGCGCCTACGCGGACCTCGTCGGGAAGAATCCAAAGAGCTTTGAGTTGCGATACGCCTATGCGCGCATCCTAACGATCGAGCACAAGGACGACAAGGCGTCGGCGATCGCTGCTGCTCTGGACAAGGAAAACCCGAACAGCCCGGAGGTCGCAGTCCTGAACGCGGCTCTGCTTTTGAACGCCGGGAAGCAGAAGGAAGCGTTCGATTTGTTGGAGAAGGCGACGAAGATCTCGCCCGATCACCTGCAGTTGCTCATCTCATTCGCCCGCGTGGCGGCGATGCGGCACGACGAGGTGAACGCCGAATTGAGTCTGCGTGACGCCGCGAAGATTGCGCCAGGCAATATCGACGTGCAGATCGGCCTAGCCGAGGTTGCAAATGCCAAGCACGACAACAGCATGCTCGGTCAGGTTGCTGAGGCGACCATCCAGAAGAATCCAAACTTCCCGGATGCGTACATCTGGCGTGGAACTGCCGAAGCCAACGAGAAGCAGTACGACAAGGCCGAGCAGGACTTCCAACTTGTGCTGACGCGGGATTCCAAGAACGAGGCGGCGCTGATCCAGCTAGGGCAGATTGCTTTGATTCAGAAGCGGGTTGCCGAGGGAATGGACTACCTGGAGCGCGCACTCGATACCAATCCGAACTCGTTCGCGGCACTGAAGCTGATCGTGGATTACAACAACTTCACCCGGTCGCCGGACAAGGCGATTGCCCGCATCAAGAAGCAGCTGGACATTGTTCCCAAGAACATCAATTTTCTGGATCTAATGGCTCAGGCCGAGTATGACGTCCGCGACTTTGCGAGCGCGCGCGATACCGCCAAGCAGTCGCTCGATCTCAACTCGAGCGATATCGCAGCCGTGCAGCTCTATGCGCGGGCCATGAGCGCTCTGGGTGACAATGACACCGCAATCAACACATGGCTGACCTACATCAAGGCTCATCCGGGTGACGGCAACGCTACCGCGATGGTGGCGCAGCTGGAAGAACTCAAGGGCGATACCCAGAAGGCGATCACCTACTACTGGAAGGCGTTGAGTCTTGATCCGGGTCAAGGGTTTGCGTCGAACAACCTCGCTTACCTGATGGTGGAGAACGGCCAGAGCCTCGACATGGCGCTTCGGCTGGCCCAGGATGCGCGCAGCAAATTGCCGAATTCGGCCGGAACGGCGGATACGCTGGCGTGGGTCTACTATGCTCGAGGGCGTTATCTTTCGGCTCGCGACCTGCTGGAGGACGCGGTCAAGGCTGAGCCGTTCAACGTCGACGCTCAATATCACCTGGGGTTGACGTACCGGAAGCTGGGCGACAAGGCTAACGCTGCATTGCACTTGAAGCGCGCGACGATTATCGCTCCCACAAGTGTATCCGGCAAAGCTGCCGCAACTGCCCTGGCTCAGCCTAGCTAGTCTGCAATGCATTACGAAGGAAAGGAACACGCCGCGGAGAGGTTCTCCGCGGCGTGTTCCTGTTTGGATAGGTAAGGGGTCGGTATGGATGACCATGCCCCTAACTCGGCAGCAGGATATGCAAGCCATCCAGGATCAACGGTCCGATTCCTATCAACCTGGGGCAACGCACCAGGTTTCAAACGGCAACGAAGCAGAGGGCCCGTGGCCCGACCCATTCTTTACTTGCTGTCTAGCGCACGTCGGGCTTTCGGATGGGCTGAAAATATAACCATTCGTCCCGAAGCATTCCCCCGGTGGCGAAAGCCGGGCCTTTTCAAGACGGGGACTTTTCAGACCCTACCCTGGGGCGTTGCCGCAGGCTGGTATAGAACGGGCCTTTGGCCCTAACGCCATTTTCCCTGGAGCTCAGGCTTGATTCGGGTGGCCGGCGCCTATTTGGGTAGGTAGTGGTCTACGTGGACGATGATCCACACGATGGCCAGCAAGGCGAACACGATCTGTGCCGCGCGCTTTAGGGCCAGGCCGAAGGGGAGTTGCGGCGGAGCGATGCCGCGATCGAGAGCCATCCGGTAGATTGCCGCAGCAATTCCCGCATTCACATAGAGGCACATGGTGTAGGCGCGCGATAGGAACCATCCAGCCGTAAGGAAGGCCGCAAAGCACAGGACCATCAGACCTGCCATGCGGCGAACTTCGGCGTCCTCTGCTTCCTTGTCCTCTTCTTCTTCTGGAAAGCCCAGGTGGTTCAGAGCGCCGGAACCGCTCGCGAAGCTCGACGGTTCTGCGGGCAGAACGAACGGCATTCCGGAGGAAAACTGGTGGTTGGTGCCCGATGGCGTACCAGCGACAGTTGCCGGGGTCAGGACAGAAACCGTCAGGGTTGGAATTCCCTGTAAAAATGGCTGTTTTGCGTGGATCGCGTCCAGCTTCTTCTGGCGGTCCTTGGCATCCTGATCTGGATCTTTAGCAGCTTCCCAGACATTTCTCACGGTGACGTAGGTGAAAAGAACCCAGCAGAGTGCGCCGACCAGACCAAGTTCTGCGGCGCAGACGACGAAGGTGTTGTGAGCCGTAATTTCGTAGAACTCCGAGAATTGATTGAAGCCGACCCCGAAGATGGGCTTTTGCCGGATGAGGATGAGGCCACCGGCCCAGGCCGCCATGCGATCTTCTCCGGCCGATACGTCGCGTCCACCCGAAAAGCCGGCCACGGTAAGCGCGATGAAGACTCCGACACCGATCATACCGGAACGCACGATTCCGATCTTGTTCCGGCCAGCCACTGCGCAAAGCGCCATCAGCGCCACCATCGAGCCGCGCGAGTGGGTCAGGTACATGCCGTAGAACAAGATCACCGCGGGTGTATAGACAAGGAATAGATTTTTGACCTTGGCCCCCTTCTCCCACGAAATGAACATGATCGGGATCAGCGAGACCAAAAACTGTGCGAAGTCGTTCGGGTCATTCAGAAATGAGAGACCGCGAATGCGCACGATGAAAGTGCCCTCATCCTCGTTCGTGACCTGGCGCAGGAGATAGTCGGTGCGGGTGTGGCCGCCGTTGATATCGTACAAAGCCGTCCCAATCACGTAGACGGCACAAAAGAACAGGGTAAAGGCCAGCAATTGCAGGTGCCACTTCTTCTTGCAGTTCATGACGATCAGGAAGAAAGTCATGACTTCTGGAACAAAGTCGAGCAGGGCTTTGGGCCCGCCGCCCATCCAGCCGTTCACCATAATGGAGAGTGCGACGGCGATACACAGGCCAAAGATGGCCCAGGTCTGCGTCAGCTTCATCACATTGGAGCCTTCCGCTGAAAAGAGCGAGAAGATGAGGGCTAGTGTGACGATGATGATTTCGACGTGACTCTGCGCCCAATCGCCAAAGACGGTCGCCGGCGATAGATAAGCCGTTAGGACATACAGGATGGTGAAGAAAAGTCCCATAATCGATTCACAGCTACTTTCAAACTGCTTCTTATGATATCGGATGCCTGAACCAAACCCATGATTTCTGAGCCGATGTGCCCAGGAAGTTGCAGGGTAAGATCAATAAAGCAAACGGTCTCCCGGGAGAATTCTCTGTGGAGAGATTGCGCTACGCTCTGCTGGAGGTTCCAGAGAAATGACCGGATCGCATGCTGAAAGCGGTTGGCCACCCGTTGTCGTCGCCAGCGTCTTCCAGACCGGGCTGAACCTGATGCGCGATCTGCTGCGGCACGGAGTCCGGACGGTCGGCGTCGACTGCCACGCAGATCATGAGGGCTTTCGATCTCGCTACGGCAAGTCGTACCTCTGTCCGAACCCAGACACCCACCCGGACGAGTGGGTTGCGTTCATGATTCAGCTCGCCGAGAGTCTGGGGGCCAAGCCGGTGATTATTCCGGCGGCCGACCAGTTCGTCACGGCGATCGCCACTCATGCGAGGGTGTTGCAGCAGCATTACATCTTCTCCTTGGAATCGGTCGCCGTGCAGGGCGCTCTGGCGACCAAGGAGCAGCAATACGCGCTGGCCAGGAAGCATGGTTTGCCCATTTCGCGGACCGAATACATCCAGTCCCGCGCGGAGATGGAGGCGTTCGTCGCGACTGCGCGTTTCCCATGCCTGATTAAGCCCCGCCAAAGCCGCGAGTGGGCGGATCTCCCCGAAGGCAACAGACTGCGCGGGCGCAAGCTGATCACATCTAACGATGCTGGCACGATGCTGGCACAGTATGCGCTGACAGAGCCGTTTCGGCCGGAGGTGATGGCGCAGGAGATCATCGCGGGTGGCGACGATACGAAGTACTGCTACCTCTCGGTCTATGGGCAGGGCAGCCGGCGGCTGGGCCATTGCGTAGTGCAGGAGTTCCGCGCCTACCCAGTGTTCTTCGGGAGCGGCTCGATTGTGGAGCCGGTGGTCGACCCGGAGATCGACATGTTGTGCGACCAGTTTTTGCGCGGTATCGACTACGTCGGCATCTGCGAGATTGAGGTGAAGCGCGATACTCGCGACGGCGTTGTGCGGCTGATCGAAGCCAACCCACGCTTCAGCGGCACCGGCGACGCAGCGCTTTATACCGGGATCGACGTTGGCTGGCTGCACTATCTCGACCTGATCGGCCAGCATCCGGAGCCGATGGAGCCGACGCGGTTTCGGTTCAGGCACGTCACGCTGCGGCGCGATATCCCGTCGTTCGAGGGCTATTTGCAACGCGGCATGCTCACCTGGGCCGATATCTTCCGTTCGTGGCACGGACCGCTGGAGTTCTTCGACTTTGACGCCGACGATCCGCGGCCAACGCTGGAGACTCTAAATGGTTGCGCGCGAGTCTGCGTGGGGATGGCGCTGCGGTGGATGGGACTCCGCAAGAAGCTGCCGGTTGACTAGCCAACAGCCCAGTGACCCCACCCAATTACAATCCGTGCATGGCATCTGAACGACGCGCATTGCTGGGACTTACGTGGCCCGACCTGGCCGTGCTCGCAGCGTATATCGCCGTGCTCTGCCTTGCGATTCCCCACTACCTGCCGTGGGAAGACGAAGGCCGTGCGTGGACCGCAGCACGCTCCTTCGGGATCTATGACCTGGTCTTCCACGTTCTGCGATACGAGGGCCATCCGCCGGTCTGGTACCTGATCCTGTTTCCACTGATCAAGCTCCATTTTCCCTTTGCTTACATCAATTGGCTATCTGCCGGCTTTGGTGTGGCGGGCATTTACGTTCTGTTGCGTTACGGCCCCTTCCCTTTCTTCATTCGAGCGCTGCTGCCGTTCGGGTTTGCGTTGGCGTACGAGTACGCAGTCGTAGCGAGAAGTTATTGCCTCTTCCCGCTCTTCGGATTCTTGATTGCCAACGAGTATCGGAGCCCAGTGCGTCGGCCGATTCGGATGGCCATTCTGGTTTCGTTGCTTGCAAACCTGAGCGTGCATGGCACGATCGTTGCCTGCGCCTTCGGTGCCTCGTACGGCTGGGATCTCTACCGCGAACGCCGGTCTGGAGCT
>JAYVZU010000310.1:0-14459 GCA_043783075.1 Rhodanobacteraceae bacterium | reverse complement strand
CGACCGCCTCCTCCGATCCGGCCCTGTTTTCGACGAGGACAGAATCCGTCGCGACACCGGGCAATGGGCGGTCGAAAGCGACGATAGCGAGGCCCGTATTTTGCAGTTGCCGCAGACGATCGTCCCCCGCCTTCGACGACGTGACAATCAACAATCCAGAGACCTTGCGGTTCGCCATAAGTTCGGCCTGCTCAAACTCAAGGTTCGCATCCCGCTCCGACGATACAACGAGCGTCATATACCCATGGGCACGAGCTATTTGCTGAACGGTATGGGCACAGGTTGCGAAGAACTGGTCCGAGAGATCCGGAACGATTAGCCCAATCATGCGGGCGCGCTGACCCTTGAGCAGGCGGGCAGCTTCATTTTGCTGGTACCCAAGCTGCACAATTGCGGCTTCCACTTTTTTGCGGGTAGTCGCGCGCACCGACGGGTGATTGTTGATCACGCGCGATACAGTCATTAAGCCGACGTGGGCAAGCTTCGCAACTTCTCGAATCGTTGGCTTCTTGGAATCGATCTTCTTCATCTGCCCACCAGCATATCCGAGTACCCCATCTGACCCACCGCTTCATTCAACAACTCGATGCTCGGGCGAGCTGCGGAGAGCTAACGCCGAGGCAATGCAATCCAGATAACAATATCAACGGATTGGAAGTCCAGTCCAACGCCGCGTAGCTAGTATTTCAGAGCCACCATAGTGTATCCCTTGCAGAGACTGCGTCTCGAAGTGCATCATGATCCGCGACTATGCAAACCGATAACCATGGGAACGATTCTCTTATGACGCCTCAAACTCGTTCATCTTCCCACCGCCGCTCCAACGGGCATCTTGCGAGCTTTGCTATCGTTGGGATGCTCTTTGCGGGCTTTGTCACCGTATGTCCGAAGTCTGTGGCCCAGTTGACCGCGAACGAGCAGAAGGCGTCGGTTGGAGACGCGCCGGCCGATCCCGGCCCCCTTGCAACTGACCTTTCCCCCGCGCTCAAACCTGCAGCCGTTAAGGCCGCTATGCGCAAAGTTGCGGACTGGCAGATTGCGCGAATCAAAGACACACCCAGCCAGGATTGGACCTTTGCGACGCTTTACGTTGGTTTGATCGCCGCAACCGAAACGACCGACAATCCAGCCTATCGCGACGTCGTGCTTAAGGTAGCCGAACACTACAACTGGACACTGGGCCCACGGCAGACGCACGCGGATGACCAGGCCATCGGGCAATCCTACCTCTGGATGAATCGTCAGCACCCTGACCCCAAAGACATTGCAGCTCTCAAAGCTCAGTTCGACCAGATCATCCACACACCGGACGACCCAGCCACGCCAGTGTGGTGGTGGTGTGATGCCTTGTTCATGGCGCCGCCGGTGTGGGCTGGGCTGGCTGCACAGACACACGACCCGCGCTATCTCGACTATATGCACCATGAATGGCTGATCACTTCAGACCTGCTATGGGATAAGGATGAGCGGCTCTTCTACCGCGACAACAGCTACTTCGACAAGCGCGAGAAGAACGGCCGGAAGATCTTCTGGTCCCGTGGCAATGGCTGGGTCATGGGCGGTCTCGTCCGCACTCTGGAAAGCCTTCCTGCCAACGATCGGCGCCGTAATTTCTATGTCGAGAGGCTGAAGACAATGGCCCAGTCTGTTGCTGCGCTGCAAAGCTCCGACGGTCTATGGCGACCGGGTCTGCTGGACGCCGCCAACTACCCACTGCCCGAGAATTCGGGCTCAGCGTTCTTCGTCTACGCGATGGCCTGGGGCATCAACCACAAGGTTCTGGATGCCAAGGTCTACGCACCAATCGTTGCAAAGGGTTGGGCGGGTCTGGTGCAGCACATTTATGCTGATGGCAGACTTGGTTACATCCAGCCGATTGGCGCCGCACCGGGGGCCTACACTGAGGGCGCAAGCTATGTCTTCGGCACGGGAGCATTCCTAATGGCTGGGTCGGAGATGAGCAAGCTCTCCGCGAACCCCACCTACACACGGCTTGCGACGACCAAATAGGCAATCAGAAACACCAGGAGATACAACACTTGAACTCGACTCAGAAGATAGATCAGACCCACAAAGTAGGGTTGTTCAGCATTGGTCTCGATACTTACTGGGAGCAGTTCGCGGGGCTGCGGGAACGATTGGAAGGCTATAACCTTGAGATCGCTGCCCGCCTTGAAGGGTTTGGCGCAGCCGTCGTCAACCTCGGCATGGTGGATGACTCGAAGAAGGCAGTTGCCGCTGGTCATGCGTTTCGCCAGGCTGATGTCGATCTCATTTTTTTGCATGTCTCCACCTATGCTCTGTCGTCGACCGTTTTGCCCGTCGTCCGACGCTCCAAGGTACCGGTGATCCTGCTGAATCTGTCGCCATTAGCTGCAATCGACTATGCGGCATTCAACGCGATGACGGATCGCACCGCAATGACTGGCGAATGGCTGGCGCACTGCCAAGCCTGCTCCGTCCCCGAGATTTCGAACGTCTTCCGACGTTGCGGCATCGACTTCCATCAGGTCGCCGGAATGATGGACCCAAGCGACTCCGCCTGGTTGGAGATCGAGGACTGGATCGCCGCATCGAAGGTCGCGCACCAGATGGAACACAACCGCATGGGCGTGATGGGCCACTACTACAGCGGCATGCTGGACATCTACTCCGACCTCACGCTGCAGTCGTCGGTCTTCGGAACGCACATCGAGATTATTGAGGTGGATGAACTTTCGGCGAAGCGCCGGGATGTTGCCCCGGACGCTATCAATAGCCGTGTCAGTGAGATTCGCAATGACTTCGACGTGCAGCCAGATTGCTCCGTCGCCGAACTGGAACGGGCAGCTCGGACCTCGGTCGCGCTTGATGCGCTCGTTGCCGACTACGGCCTCGGCTCGCTCGCCTACTACTACAAGGGCACGGGCATCCCAGAGAATGAGGACGCGCTGAGTTCCATCATTATTGGCAACAGCCTGCTGACGGCGCGTGGTATCCCCGTCGCGGGAGAGCTTGAGATCAAGAACGTCCAAGCCATGAAGATTATGGACTGCCTTGGCGCCGGTGGCTCGTTTACTGAGTACTACGCGAACGACTACGTCGACGACGTGATTCTGATGGGCCATGACGGCCCGGGCCACCTCGCCATCGCCGACGGCAAGCCCAAGATCCGGCCGCTGACTGTGTATCACGGCAAGGTCGGTCGCGGGTTGTCGATCGAGATGTCGGTCAAGCATGGACCGGTGACCCTGCTCTCCGTCGCGGAAGATGGCAAGGGATCACTCAAATTCATCGTGGCCGAGGGAGAATCAGTTCCGGGCCCGATCCTGGAGATTGGGAACACCAACAGCCGGTATCGATTTCCAATTGGTTCGCGCCGGTTCATGCAGGAGTGGAATCAGGAGGGCGCGGCCCACCACTGTGCGATTGGGGTCGGTTTGCGGCACGGACAACTGGCGAAATTGGCGAAATTGCTTGGGATTGCGTGTGTCAAAATCTGCTGACGACTCAGGTGCCAGATGGCCCTTCGACAAGTATCTTCATCTGCCAATGGGGTATTCGTCGGCCGCAGACTCTTTTCTGGGGTATCGTCCCTAAACTTCATAAGTGAATCATTGACAATCGCAAGTGGCATATGATTCCATGTTTCGTAAATTCATTCCCGATTATTGCGGATGAATAGCGTTGGTTTCCTTTATTACATTGGACAGATTGCACCTTCGCCAACCGCTGTAGTACCTGCTTCATTCGCCAATTACCGACGCAATTGAAAGAGGCATCATGAATCACCGACGGCTGGGCATGGGTCTGGTTGGACCCGGCTTCATTGCACCCCACCACATCGACGCCGTACGCCGACTGGGTGACGTGGACATTATCGGCATCGCCGGTTCGAGTCCCGAATCTGCTGCTCGTAAGGCCACGGAACTCAAGGTCGCGCGCGGCTATGCAAGTTATCAGGAACTGGTCGAAGATCCGTCCATTGATGTGGTTCACAACACCACGCCCAACTATCTGCATTTGCCGGTTACGCTTGCGGCTCTTAAGGCCGGAAAGCATGTTATCTCCGACAAACCCCTGGCGATGACACCGGCGGAATGCCGACTGCTGTGCGACGCCGCCGAAGCTGCCGGGGTCGTGAATGCAGTCACATTCAACTATCGCGGCAACCCCTTGGTTCAGGAAGCGCGAGCTCGGATTGCCCGAAACGAAATTGGCGACCTCGTCTATATTCATGGCCAATACCTGCAGGACTGGATGACCGATGAGAACGTCTACTCGTGGCGGATGGATACCGATAAGGGCGGCATGAGTTCGGCGCTGGCCGACATCGGCTCCCACTGGTGCGACCTTGCGGAACATATAACGGGGAGCAAGATCGTCAGTGTACTCGCTGACATCAACACCGTGGTCGACACTCGCTACTCCAGCGGCGCATCGTCTGAGGCTTTCGGTCGCGGTTCAGGTGGGGAGCGTCACGCGGTTGCGATCCACGGCGAGGATCTGGGCACGGTCCTGCTGCGGTTTGAAAACGGCGCCCGCGGATGCCTGCAGGTGGGACAGGTTCTGCCCGGCCACAAGAATGACCTGCAGATCGAGGTCAACGGCCGTTCCGGGTCAATCCGCTGGCAGCAAGAGCAGCAGAACGACCTGTGGCTCGGTCGTCACGATGGCCCCAACGGCCTGCTGATGAAGGATCCCGATCTGATGAGCACCGATGCCAAGCGATATGCGCACCTGCCGGGTGGCCACCAGGAGAGCTGGGCCGACGCCTTTCGCAACGTCATCTCGGATGCCTATACCCATATTCGCAATGGTGGCACCGGCCCGAAGCCGCCCACGCTATGCACATTTGCCGACGCTACCCGTACCGGCTGTATCATCGATGCCATGCTTCGCAGCGCTGCCGAAGGCAACGTGTGGAAGCAGGTTGAGGTCCACTTTCCCACTGTAGCGGAGACACTGGAGCACGATTCTGTAATCGCCTAATTTTAGATTCATCAACGTCTTCACTACCGCTGTACAAGTTCCATCCACAAAGGGAGTTCCAATGGCAAGTCTCGACAGAAGAAGTTTCCTCATCCTCGGCGGAGCGGCCGCAGCCGCAACGTTCACGAAATCGTCCAACGCCGCGTCCAAGCCCTACCCGCCAGGCATCCAGCTGTACGCAGTGCGCGATGATCTCGCTAAAGATGCTCCCGGAACCTTTGCGACTTTGCAGAAGATCGGTTTCCTTGAAGTCGAGTCTGCCGGCTACGGTAAGTACACCGCCAAGGACTACAAGAAGTTTGCCGACGACGTCGGCATCAAGATTCCTAGCGCTCACGTCAATTTGAACAACCCACCCGATCTGTCGGCTGTTTTCGCCGAGGTGAACGGCCTTGGCGCGCACTATGCGACCAGCTCGACGCTCTTCAGCCTAGGCGCGCCGGGCAAGCGTCCAGATCCCAGCGTTGGCCTGCCTGCGTTCGGCGTTGACGGCTTCAAGGAGATCGCAGCGCACATGAACCGCGTCGGCAAGGCCGCCAAGGAAGCCGGCTTGCAGTACGCCTACCATAACCATAATGTTGAGTTCGAGAAGATGCCCGACGGCAGCTTTGGCTTCGACATCCTGTTGAAAGAGACCGACAAGGATCTCGTCAAGTTTGAGATCGATTGCGGCTGGATGACCATCGCTGGCGCAAATCCGATTGAGTACTTCAAGAAGCACCCCGGTCGCTTCCGCATGATCCATGTCAAGGACTTCAAGAAGCAAGACCCAACCACGCAGCTCATGGGACCTAACCGCCCCGAGGGTCGTGAACTTGGCCACGGCTTCATCGACTACAAGCCGATTTTCGCAGCAGCACGCGCCGCCGGTATCGACCACACCTTCGCGGAGCAGGAAGGCCCCTACATCCACACGCAGCTTGAATCCGCCAAGGTCAGCTATGACTACCTGAAGTCGCTCGCGTAACCGACCTCAGTTCTAAAAAGAGATGCCCTGACTTCGGTCAGGGCATCTCTTTTGCATTTGTGCGGAGGCAGTTGGTACCGACGCAAAGAGCCCGGACAGATGCCCGAGCTCTTTGGCTAATTTCGGCTCCAGTTAGAAGTCGAACCGCAGTGCAAACTGTACAAGCCGCGGGTTGTAGTTGACGTTGGTCGCGGTGATCGTCGCGAAGTTCGATGCCGTGGCGGTCATGTTCGGCAGCGCGAAGTTCGTCTGGTTGGCGACGTTGAACATCTCGGCGCGGAACTGAATCTTCATGCTCTCCTTCAGATCGAACGTCTTGAAGAGCGAGACATCGAGGTGACGGTAGTGAGGTCCAAAGATCTGGTTCCGGCGTGAGTTGCCGATAGTGCCAGCAACCTGAGCACCGGTTGGCAGTCCATTGAGAATGGCAACGGTGGGGTACGCCGCCTTGTTGAACCAGCTTCCGATTCCCTTCACTGCAACAGCATTCGCATTGCCAACCAGGTTCGGACGGTCGGCAGCACCGTTCGGACTGGTACCGGAGACGTTCGATCCATTGATTGGGTTACCAGTGAGACCGGTAGACCAGACATTGATCAGGTTTGCCTGCCAGCCCTTGATCAGCAGAGCACGCATCCCGGACACGTTCGCTGCGGGGAACTTGTAGTTCAGCGCAACAACGCTACGGTCATGCTGATCGAGATCGGCATTGCCATAGTCGTCGCGGTGGTGCGTGGCGAGAACCTGGAAGTTTCCAGCGCCGCCGCCGCCGCTGATGTTCGGAACGTTGTCCAGGCCCTGAGCCCAAGTGAAGTTTGCATTGTAGCCGAAGCCCCTTGCAAACCGCCGCTCGATCGAAGCCTGCAGCGAGTGATAGCTGGAAGCTCCATCGCTATTATTCTGCTGGATCGTCGTAACGTTCGGGATCGTAGCAATGAAGCGACGCGTTCCGCCGACGGTGCTTCCCAACGAATTTGGAACCACACGGTTGATGTCGGCGATCTGATCCGGCAGGTGCTTACCCAGCGCGCCAACATACGCGATTGTTAGTACATTGCCCTTGAATTGCTGCTGAACTGCCAGGTTCATCTGCTCCAGATAGCTCGACTTGAAGTTCAAGTTCTCTGCGGCCGGGATGCTTCCGGCAAGGTTCGTCGCGCTGCTCGCCACAGGCAGCGGCAAGCCGTCGCCGAAGAAGCGGAAGCTGGTGTTGCAACCATTAATCCCTGTCGATGCGAACACCGTGGTGCAAGAGCCGTAGACAGCAACGTTCGGCTGATTCTTCAGGTTAGCCGGCGAAGCGAAGTTGCCCGGGAAGAAGCTAAGTCCAACGCCGCCGCGCAAAACGGTCGAAGGGGTGACGCTCCAGGCAAAGCCGGCGCGAGGAGCAAAGTTACTGTAGTCGGTCTTCAGGCCAGCCGCACGGTTTACGCCGTTTACGTTCGCCTGAATGATCGTGGTGGTTGACGGGTCGAAGTTTGAGATGTGGTTCTTCTCTTCGGTGAATGGCGTATACAGGTCGTAGCGAATACCAAGGTTCAGCGTCAGCTTTTTCGCGACGTGCCAGTCATCCTGCACATACCCGCTCGCTTCCCACAGTTGATAGTGAGGAACGTAGATCGAGTTATTACGCGTCACGCCGGAGTAGAAGCCGCTGATTAGTCCCGGAAGCCCGGCGCCAAAAGTAAAGCTACCCTCGCCAGCGTTGTCCTGAAGCAATGCGAAGTGACGACGGATCACGGATGAACCGGTCTTGAAGGAGTGATTGCCGTGGGAGTAGAGGACAGCGCCATTCAGCTGGTACGTACCATCTTTCTCCTGCAGTGGAATGAATACACCACCGTTACCAAGCGATGTTCCGCCTGTGATCGCGACCTGGGCCAGCGACGACGTGTTCTGGTTGAGGTTCATGTTCTGCTGCCCAAAGGCTGTGTTCGGGCTTAGACCGATATTCAACGGATACGAAGCGTTGTTGATGTAGAGATAGCCCGTCGAAAGAGTCATCAACAGCTGTGGAGTGAAAATGTGCGCGTAGTTGATCTGCAGGTTGCGAGCAAGCTGCGGCGCGCTACCGGCAAAGCCACTCTGCGGATCGATCGTCAACGAACCCACCTTGGCGATCGGCAACGGCGATGTCGCCGAGACGCTTGCGATGTCGTTATTGGTGTAGCGCACGAAGATCGAATCGCTGTTCGAAATCTTGTGATCCACGCGAATGTCGTACACGGTCGAGTACTGCGACTTCTTCCGGTTTCCAACGTATTGGTTGGCTCCGGAGTTCGGCGCCGGATACATGGAGAAGTAGGCTAGACCCGCAGGGTCACGTTGCGACACAGGAACGATGTTGGAGGCGATAAACTGGCCGGTGTACTTGTCGTACACGCAACCCGTTTTTTGTGCAGCGGCGGAGATACTCGGATTGATCGTGCCCGTTGCCTGGTTACCGCCGGCAACTGCCGGATTGCCCAAGGCGCAGTTCGAGGAGAATGCGGGCGACAGACTTTCCGAAAAATCGCCCGGATTATTGTGCTGGAACAACGTCGGAACGGTCACGCTGGTCGGCAGAGTTGCAGCAACGAGCCGGAAGAATTCACCATCGCCGAAAAAGAAGGTACGGTCTTTCCAGATCGGTCCGCCGAAGCTTCCACCGAACTGGTTCTGCCGCAGTTCTGGCTTCTTGTTGTGTTGGCCGAACTGGAAGGCATACGCATTGAGAACGTCGTTGCGGAAGTACTCGTACAGCGAGCCGTGGAACTTGTTCGTGCCGGCCTTAGTGATGATGTTGATGACTGCACCCGGGCTGCGGCCGATGTCCGCCGAGTAGGTGTTCGTCAGAACGCGAACTTCGCTGATCGCGTCGATCGAAGGACGAACGCCGATCGTTCCGATAAAGCGCTCGTTGTTATCCATGCCATCGATCAACTGGTTGTTGATGACGTCCGACTGGCCGTTGGCCGAGACTGACGAGCTCTGGCGACGGTCATCCGGGCGGTTTCCGCTACCCAGACCGTTCGGTCCACCTTCGTTCGCGCCCGGCGTGATCTGGACGAGGCCAATGTAGTTACGGCCGTTCAGCGGTAGATCCTGCACTGCGCGCTCGCCAACCGTGGTGCCGATTGCCGACGAATCGGTCTGCATCACAGGGGCCGAGGACTCAACCGTTACAGTCTCAGTCTGTATACCTACTGTCATTGTCTGGTCGAGACGACGACGGTCACCGGCAGATACAACCGCATCCGAGATCTTTACGCTCTGGAAGCCAGTCTCTTGAATGTTGATCTGGTAATGACCGGGGTTCAGATTGCTGAATGTATAGGCACCGGAATCGTCCGTTTTGAAGGTCTTGGTGTCCCGGGTCTCAAGATTGACGAGGGTGACGGTTGCGTTGGGCAGCGCTGCGCCGGATGCATCCGTGATGGTTCCAATAATGTCTGCCGTGTTTGTGCTCTGGCCAAAGCACACCATTGCCGGCGTCATCAAACTGACTGCCAGCAACAAAGCTGCTACACGCACCGAGCGACGCAACAAAGGTGCCGCTATCTTATTTTGAATGAACATATTATTCAGTGCTCGTTTCTGCATACTCACCTCGTCCTAATTGGTTTTCGATCCCCATTTGCTGGATCGGCAAAACCCCCGTAAAGCGTTGGACCAGAGGGTCAAAACCTCGAGACCAGCTGTTTTCAGGGTGACCAAACGTTAGAGACGGCATATGGCAATTGTCAAGAATTATTTTGCTTTATCGATTTAGCTAAAGGAATTTGCCGCTATACTCCAAAGACAATTCAAAAATAAACGAATAGGCCGAGCGTTTCCAGCTTGCGAAATCTTGCCGCAAGACCTGCAAACAACTCTATCGTCGACACTGTGATCGATATGAAGGCACGGCTGAAATCATCTAAAAACCAAATAATTCTATGATTTCTTGAATTGCGCTACGGTCGAATACCTGAGGCCAGACAGTGTGCGGACCCGCCCAAAAGGTTTCGATGGAGGCGCAACTCCTTGCCCTAGATAATTCACAGGTGATTTTTAGCTACGAAGATATCGCACGAAAAAAAGGAATGGGCTACCTGCAACAGAAGTTGCGGGTAGCCCATCCGTAGACAGCTCTATGCCTTTTTTAGTTGATCGCCGATAGGCAGTTTGCGAACCCGTTTGCCTATCGCCGCAAAGATTGCATTTGCGACAGCGGGAGCGATGGGCGGGAGACCCGGCTCACCGACTCCGGTCGGCGGCTCGGTCGAAGCCATAATATGCACTTCCACCGACGGCATTTCGTTAATGCGTAACACCTGAAATTGATGAAAGTTGGACTGCTGGACTTCGCCATCCTTTAAAGTGATCTCGCCATGAAGCGCGGCAGCCAGACCGAAGCCGATGCACCCTTCCATCTGCGCCTTGATGACGTCAGGATTGATTGCAACTCCGCAATCCACCGCACACACCACACGGTCTACCTTGAAGCTGCCGTTTGGCTTCACGGTAACTTCGGCAACCTGTGCGACATAGGATCCAAACGCACTGTGGACCGCGATACCACGCCCGCGTTTATCTTTTCCAGTGGCCGGCTTGAGCGGCTGGTTCCAACCTGCCTTTTCAGCTACCAGTTCCAACAGGGCCTTGTGACGAGGGAATTTGGTCAACATTCCCCGACGGTACTCATAAGGATCCTTGCCAGCAGCTGCGGCCGCCTCGTCCATCAGGGATTCGGTCGTAAACGCTGTATGCGAGTGGCCGACTGACCGCCACCACTGAATGGGTACGCCCACATTATCGGGAGTATGCAGCTCCACCTGCAGATTTGGCACGTCGTAAGGCATATCCGAAACACCTTCGATCGATGTGCCGTCGATGCCGTCCTTCATGCCGAAGGCCTCGAACGCCGTGCCCTTCATGATCGACTGGCCAACCGTTCTCTGGTGCCACGCGACTAGTTCGCCCTTGGAATTCAGCGCCAGGCGAGCTCGATGCAGGTACATGGGCCGGTATTGACCGCCACGCATATCATCTTCGCGCATCCACACCATCTTTACCGGGACGTTCAGCCCCTTGGCGCGGGCTGCCTTGGCAATCGCCACAGCCTCCAGTACATAGTCGGAGTGGGGATTGGCACGGCGTCCAAAGCTTCCACCAGCGTATAGCTGGGTCAGAGAAACCTGTGTCAACGGAAGCCCAAGATACTGCGCAACCGCTCCCTGATCTACGGTCTGAAACTGCTCACCATTCCATATATCGCATCGGTCAGCGGAGAGCTTCACGACGCAGTTCAGCGGTTCCATGGCGGCATGCGCGAGATACGGAACCTCGTAGTCAGCCTCGATTACCTTTGCAGCTCCGGCAATTGCAGCGGTGGCATCACCGTCCTTGCGTGCGACGAGACCTGGCTTGGTCGCGGTCTCTTTGTACTGGGCAAACAGCTCATCGCTGCCCAGCTTGAACGTCTTTGTCTCGTCCCACTGAACACTCAGTGCATCGCGCCCCTGCCGGGCAGCCCACGTATTCTTCGCAAGCACGGCGACCCCTGGTAAGCAATAGGGATTGACTGCTTCGAATTGGACAACGTCTACCACGCCCGGAACTGCCTTCGCCTTGGTGGCATCGAAGCTCTGAACTTTGGCTCCGAAACGAGTTGGATGAGCCACTACGGCTACCAACATATCGGGCAGCTTGAAGTCCTGCGTAAAGATCGCCGTCCCATTGGTCTTGTCCACGCTATCTTTGCGTTGGAGCTTTAACTTGCCGATGAGGTCAAAATCCTCCGATTTCTTCAGCGTAACTTTTTGCGGTACCGGTTGTTTTGCCGCCGCATCGGCCAGGTCACCGAACGTCGCAGTACGGCCTGAAGCTGTGTGCTTCACCACCCCTTTGCTGACCGTGATGGTGTCGGGAGCAACATTCCAACGAGCAGCGGCTGCCGAGACCAGCATCGCCTTTGCGGTTGCTCCAGCCTGGCGCATCTGCTCGTACGACCCCGCCATGGCCGAGCTGCCACCTGTACCCTGGACGCCCATCCCTGCGTTGACATAGAGCTTGACGTCTGCGGGTGCTCCTTCCGTCCGCACCTGATCCCAGCTGGCGCACAGTTCTTCGGCAATCAACGTCGCAACGCCGGTATAGCTGCCCTGCCCCATCTCAATGAACTTGGAGATGACAGTGACCGTGTTGTCCGTTCCAATCCGGAGGAAGGCATTGGGAGCGAAGGTGGGGGATTCTGCAGAGGCAAATCTGCTCAATGCCGGAGTCAGGATGACGCCCAGCGTCAGCCCTCCGGCTCCCTTCAGAAAGCCGCGGCGACTAACATTCAAGATTTCCTGTTGCGCATTCTCATTCAGGTTCTTCGGCAATGCCATCGCGATCTCCTTGGGCTAGGCCAGCGTCTCAGCGGCTTGGTGGATAGCTGCTCTAACGCGCACATACGTCGCACAGCGGCAGATGTTGCCGGCCATTGCGGCATCGATATCTGCGTCCGTGGGCTTCTTGTTGGTGCTCAATAGCGCGGTCACTGACATGATCTGTCCGGACTGGCAGTAGCCGCATTGGACGACGTCGAGTTTCTGCCATGCAGTCTGCACAGCTTGCCCGACGTGATTCTCCGCCACGCCTTCAATCGTGACGACCTTCTTGCCAACCGCGGCAGACACCGGCGTCACGCACGAGCGGATCGCTTTTCCATCCAAATGAACGGTACATGCGCCGCACAGGGACATGCCGCAACCATACTTGGTGCCGGTGAGGTCGGCGACGTCACGCAGTGCCCAAAGCAGGGGCATTTCGGGAAGAGCATCAAGCTCCTTGTCCTTCCCATTGATATTCAAGGTGACCATCGAAATCTCCTTTGTAATCCGTGTGTTGACGCAAGATAGCCAACCGTCGGGCGCATCTCAGCTCGGCTCGTATTAGTAGCTACGAAAGATTCTGAACGTAGAAGGCACCTCATAATTTCACGCCCGACCATTACGTGCAACCTCAGTAGAGATTGCCACGGATTTCGGCCGAGCGTGACGGTAGGGCGACAGCAACAGCTTGCCTTCTAAATCGGCCCATACTGCCAGAACACTTTGCCTCCCTGGCATCGCGCAATAATGTAGTGACTGGTCACGGTCGCACTACTCGATAGATTGGTACCTGTGCAGGTCGAGTCGATCCCCCCGGATGCCGTGACATCAGTCCACGTCGTCCCGTCATCTTGAGACAGAAGCAACGAATAGAGGGAATGTGCGCTGTTGTTGAGCATCCAGTTCAATCCGTTGATCCACTGCAAACCATTCACGAGGTTGGTATTCATGTACGCCGGATAATACGGCGCCGTAACCGGGTCAGAGCTGGGCACGACCGTCGTTGCCCGGCTCGCGATGGATATCTGATTCAGCATGTCGCCGTTGCCATTCGCTGTCCGCAGCGCAAGGATGCTGTTTGCACTCCGGCCCAGACCGAAGCAATTGCCCTTGTAGCTGCTGCCGTTCAGGTACTGCGTGACCTTGGTGAATGAGAGATTCACATTCATCAAGCCGCCCTCGCCGCACGACCAAAGCATGTCCCCGTTGCCGTCGCCGAGATTCCATATCCACGTTTGATAGAGGCCACCACTAATGCCACTTCCTGTCAGGCCGTAGAGATTACTGTAGATGCTGGTGAAATTGGTCGAGTTCGGCGCATCGTTCCTCCAGATATCCCCGCTCCACGCTGGGGAAAAGTAGGTGTACCCTGCCGAGTCGTTTGTGAAATTGTATATATGGGACGAAGAAATCCCGTTGTATCCGGTGACCTTCGTCCAGACGGGGGCTGAGGTCGATCCGTCCCAATAGAAGACATCCGAAACCCCACTACCATTGCTCTCCGCCAGCAATACGGTGCCATTTGGAGTCACACCCATCACATCGGGTCCCTCTGTTCCATTCTGGGAGAGGCTAGTAGACGTGATGTTGGTCCAGTTTGCGAGATTGCTCTGTGGCGCAACATACACCGACGTCACGAGATTTGGATAGGCTCCGCCACGCACGAGACCATACATATTCCCGTCACCGGGATTCACCATCGCGCCACCCTGGGTCGCAAAGAGACTGGGCAACGTTTGGAGTCGCGTCCAGGTTGGAGCGGTCTGAGCTTGAATGGTATAGACCTCCGTGGTGTATGGCCCTGCGGTGTAGACCCCTGCACCGCCAAAGGCAACGCCGATCGCCAGAATGGACTCCGAAGCCGACACTGTAATTGGCCCTGAGTACCTGACAGCCTTTCCGCCATTAATCAGGTAATAGATATACGCACCTGGGGTTGCTTCCGTCAGCGTGACCTGCTGCGGCGCAGTATAGGTACCGCCCAGCGGCGAGATCACCGGCACGGCTGGGGCGGGAGGCGCAGTTTGACCGATTGCCAGCGAAGTGACGCAGATCGCAGACACAGTGAACATGACTATAAAGATTGGAAGACGCTTTTGAGTTGCACAGAAGCGAAGCGAGTCGGGAACAGAGTATTGAAACATTAGGCGAACGCCCCTTGTGGAATCGGCTATGCAGAGTGA
>JAYVZU010000309.1:0-14477 GCA_043783075.1 Rhodanobacteraceae bacterium | reverse complement strand
AGGCTGGGACCGGCGGTGTCCTTGAAGGGATCGCCAACCGTATCGCCCACAACTGCGGCCTTGTGCGCGTCAGACTTCTTGCCGCCGTACTTGCCGGTTTCGATGTACTTCTTGGCGTTATCCCATGCGCCGCCGCCGTTGTTCATCAACATTGCGAGCAGCACGCCGGCAATGGTGCCCACCATCAGCAAGCCTGCGACCGACTCCGCACCGACCAGGTTGACGGCCTGACCAGCGATGGTCGGAACCAGTGATGTGCCGACGGAATCGAATGCCGCCGTCGCCTGGTAGCTCTGGCTGAAGTGCTTGAAGATGAGACCGACGACCACCGGCAGACCAACCGCCAGCAGACCGGGAATCACCATCTCACGCAATGCAGCCGTGGTGACGATGTTGACGCAACGTGCGTAGTCCGGCTTCGAAGTTCCCAGCATAATGCCCGGGTTCTCCTTGAACTGGTCGCGAACATCCTGCACCACCATCTGCGCTGTGCGACCGACAGCCTTGATAGCCAGTGAGCTGAAAAGGAACGTCAACGTGGCACCGAGCAGCGCTCCAACAAATACTGGAATCTGCGCGAGATTGATGTTGGTGAAGGTCCAATGTGCCGGCATGAAGGTCGTGAGGCCTGCCGCCTGCGCATCTTTCAAACGATCACCGACCAGCTTGCCGATCTCCTCAAGATATGCCGAGAACAGCAGGAAAGCTGCCAACGATGCCGAGCCAACCGCGTATCCCTTGGTGAGCGCCTTGGTGGTGTTCCCGGCTGAGTCCAGCTTGTCCGTCCGATCGCGAATCGTCTCGTCCTGATTGGACATTTCGATGATGCCGCCGGCGTTATCCGTGATGGGCCCGAAGGTATCCATCGCCAGAATGTACGCCGCGCAGCTCAGCATGCCCATCGTTGCAATGGCCGTGCCGTAGATGCCTTTGGAGTAGTTGCTGATGCCTGGGACATCGGCCAACCCCTGCACGCCGAAGTAGTAGCTCAGCAGCAACGCAGCCGAGATGACGACCACTGGCATCGCCGGAGTCTCCATGCCAACGGCTAGTCCGCTGATGATGTTAGTGGCTGGTCCGGTAAGCGAAGCCTTCACGATCGACTGCACCGGACGGTACTGGGACTCGGTGTAATACTGCGTGATCCAGACGAAGAGGAACGCAGTGATCAGACCGACCACTCCGCACGATAGCAGGTAGCCAGGGTGAACCTGTGCGCCATTCAGCATCGTGTAGACCGCGCCCGCAAAACCAAGCAGCGCAAGAATCGAAGTGACGTAGAATCCGCGATTCAGCGCGCGCATCGGGTCTTCTTCCTCGGTGGTCTTCACGACGAACACACCGACGATGCTGGCCAGAAGATTGATCGCCAGCACGATGAGCGGGAAGAGAATTCCCTTCAACCCAAACACGGGAAACAGTGCCGCGCCGAGGATCATGGCACCAACGTTTTCTGCTGCAGTCGATTCAAAGATGTCCGCGCCACGACCCGCGCAGTCGCCCACGTTGTCGCCGACGAGGTCCGCGATCACTGCAGGGTTGCGTGGATCGTCTTCCGGAATACCAGCTTCAACCTTGCCGACCAGATCGGCGCCTACGTCTGCCGCCTTGGTGTAGATGCCGCCGCCAAGCTGGGCGAACAGCGCGACCAGCGATGCTCCGAAGCCGAAGCCGACCAACTGGTACGGAACGCCGTGCGGATCAGACAATCCACCAAACAGCAGGAAGAGCGACGACACACCCAACAGCGACAGCGCCACGACCACAAGGCCGGTTACAGCTCCACCGCGAAGCGACATCTTCAACGCGCGGTCCAGACTGGAGCGAGCCGCCGATGCCGTGCGGATATTCGCGCGGATCGAGCAGTACATCCCGGTGAATCCAGCCAACCCCGAGCAGACCGCGCCCACCAGGAAACTGATGACGGTCTTGAGCGCGTAGGGTGAGGTTCTCGGCGACATGCTATAGCCCATAAAGACGATGACAGCGAGCAGCAAGGCGATCAGGCCGATCGTCTGATACTGGCGCTTCAGGAAGGCTTCCGCGCCCTCCCGAATTGCGTTCGAGATGACCTGCATATCGGCTGTGCCGGAGTCCGCCGCGATCACCGCGCGGGCCATCAGGAAAGCAACCAACAGGGCAAAAATAGCCACCCCAATGGCAATCCACAGGTAGATTCGTCCATCGTTCGGATCCCCTACAGGAGGGGTAAGGGTCGTGCCTGACTGATGAAATGCAAGGGCCAAAAGGGTTACTACCTGCATGAACACTTCTCCTGGGCTGTGATTTAGAGCGTGGGGTTTCCCCGTCGCTTTTGAAGGCGCCCATTAGACCACGCACTTGAAGAGGGGTCAATCGGAGAGATTAACGACTCTGCCCCGAGCAGATTTGCCCGGGGCAGAGTCGGTGCACGACGATCCAGTGACGTGTGGCCTAGTGGCAGGCTACCCCGTTGACATAGAAGGTAGTTGGGTTGGTGTTCGTACCGCTGTAGTTGCCGTTCCAGCCGATGACCCCGACGGTTGCGCCGACCGCCACACTTCCGTTCCACCCGGCATTGGCGATCGACACCTGCTGCCCGTTCTGGCTGTAGTTGCCGTTCCACGAGGTGTAGATCTGCTGGTTGCCGCTGTAGCTCCAGGTCACGGTCCAGGAGGTCCAGGCAGTCGACGAGGTGTTCGTGATCGAGAGGTTTCCGGTGAATCCGGTACCCCAGTCGTTCTGGTCCAGGTAGGTGACATGGCATCCGCCCGCGGCCGCTGCCTGCGTTGTCGCGCTGGCCTCGTTGGAGGCCGTGGACGACGTTCCGCCCGAAGCCACTGCCTTCACGATGAAGTAGTATGCCGTGCTGGCGTTCAGGCCGGGTACCGAGTCGCTCGTAGCGCTGATTCCGCTGGCGACCAGGCTGGTCTCCGCGCCCGTCGACAACCCGCTGTAGAGGCTGTACGTCACGCCAGCCGTCGAGCTCGCCGTCCATCCCACGTTTATCTGCGAGGAGGAGGTTGTTGTTGCCGATAGACCAGTCGGTGCGTTCGGAGCGGGAGCAGCCTGCGTGGTTGCGCTCGCTGCGTTCGAGGTGGAGAAAGAATTGGCAGACGACACCGCGATCACCGTGAACGTGTACGCCGTGCTCGGTGTGAGGCCCGTCACCGAGTAGGTCGTCGAACCCAGCCCGGTGGCAATCGCACCTGACCCGCTAAACACCGTGTAGGTGACGCCGGAGGTTGAGCTAGGCGACCAGCTCAAGTTGATCTGCGTGGACGAGACTGCCGTGGCGACCAGACCGCTGGGCGCAGTTGGCGCGGCTGGCGGAGTCACGGGCGGGACTGGCGGAGTCACGGGCGGGACTGGGACCACCGGCACCGTTACTGCCGGCGTCGTCGCGCTCGCCTGGCTTGAGGGCGATGACGTTCCACCGGCCGAGATCGACCGCACGATGAAGTAGTAGGTAGTGGAAGCCGTCAAGCCAGTCGCCTGATAGCTCGTTGCGGCGATCCCCGTGACCAGCAGTGTGTTCGTCGCACCAGATGCCGTGCCGTAGTACACCGCGTAGGTCGCGCCGGTGTTCGTCACTGCCGGCCAGCTGAGGTTGATCTGCGACGACGAAGCGGCTGTGGCGGACAGGCTTTCTGGCGGGGTCGCTGGCAGAGCCTGCGTCGTCGCACTCGCCTGATTCGACACAGAGGACGAAGCCCCAGCGCTCGATACAGCCTTCACGGTGAAGTAGTAGGTAGTGTTATCCAGCAGGCCCGTGATCGCTGCGCTCTGGTTGGTCAGGCCGCTTGCGACCAGTGTGCTGGTAACGCCCGAGACGGTCCCCAGATACACGCCGTAGGTGACGGCGGAGGTCGTGCTCGGCTGCCAGTTCAGATTCACCTGCGAGGCAGAACCCGGGCTCGCCGACAATCCATAAGGAGCCGCCGGTGGCACCACCGATGCAGCCTGCGTGGTTGCGCTCGCCGCGTTCGACGCAGTCGAAGTTCCAGTGGAGGAGACCGCCACAACCGTGAAGGTGTAAGCCGTGCTCGCGCTAAGCCCCGTTACCGAATAGTTGGTGCTGGCAAGTCCGCTCACCGCGACAACAGATCCGTTGTAGACCGTGTATGTATCAGCAGAGGTTGAGCTTGCAGCCCAGCTGAGGTTGATCTGCGAGGACGAGGTCGCGCTGGCAGTCAGCAGCGACGGCGCGGAAGGAGGCACCGGAGCCTGCGTCGTAGCGCTGGCTGTGTTGGATCCAGCGGACGATGTGCCGCTTAGGACAGCCTTCACTGCGAAGAAGTAGGTGGTGCTCGCCGTGAGTCCGGTTGCCGCGAAGCTCGTTCCGGCCAGTCCGGTTGCGATAGGCGTCGACATTGAGCCTGCCGATGTGCTGGAGAACACGCTGTAAGTGATGCCTGCCGTGGAACTCGCCGCCCATGTCAGGTTGATCTGCGAGGAAGAAGCAGCAGAAGCGGAAAGGCTGGACGGCGCGACTGGAGGAGCGGGTGCCATCGTGGTTGCGCTGCCCAAACCAGAGGGAGCCGATGTTGCCGTTGAGGTCGTTCCAACGATCGTGAAGTAGTAGGTCGTGCTGGGCGATAGACCAGTGACCGTGTAGCCCGTTCCGTTGATGCCGCTCGCAACAAGGTTCGTCACTGCCGCCGCTGACGTTCCGCGATACACCGTAAACGTCTGGCCGCCAGCGGTGACCATCCAGGTCAAGCTGATCTGCGACGTAGACAGCGCCGTGGCAGTTGGCGCGCCAGGTGCCACGGTTGTTGGCAGAGCCTGCATCGTGGCGCTGGCAGTGTTCGAGAGCATCGAGTTCCCGTTGGCCGAAACAGCTTCCACCGTGAAGTAGTACGTCGCTGAGAAGTTCAACCCGGTTGCCTGATAACTGGGCAACGTCAGCCCGCTCGTCAACACTGTGCCGATGCTGCCAGCGCTGGTGCCGAAGAAGACGGTATAGGTGACGCCTGCGGTCGGGCTTGCAGTCCACGCCAGATTGATCTGGCTGGCCGACGCTACCCTTGCACTCAAACTAGAAGGTGCGCTGGGCGGAGTGGGAGGCGTCGAGTTGGTCACGTTCAGCGGGAATTGAATGCTGGCGAGCGTGATCTGCTTCAGCGCGTCCACCGGAGTGGCGTTGTAGTTGTTGTCGAGCAGCCCGTAGGAGTCTTCGCCGTTCAGCGCCCAGTAAGTCCAGCTCATTGACGGATTCGCCTTTAGAAAGTTGACCAGCGAGGAGAACCACTGTCCCTGGCTGCCATTGGCTGTGCCCTGCACGTTTGAATCCTGATTGCCTGTGCCGAACTCACCCACCCAAACTGGGGCTGTGCCCTGCTGGCTGATGTATGCCCACTGCTTCGTCCACACAGCGGCCAGGCTCGCCGGAGTAGTGCTGCCGTTGAACCACGACTGGCTGTACTCGTTCGGGCCGTAGTCGTGTGCCGAATAGACAAGGTGGTTCGGAACCGAGAGCGTCACCGGCGAGTTCGCCACGCCTTGAAGATTGCCGCCCCACCAGTAATAGTCGTTGTTGTAAGCGTCAGTGCCTTCAACGAAGACGAGCAGGTTTGGATTAATCGTCTGCACGGCATTGCCACCGCGCGCGGCTGCAAGATGCCAGTCATTGGCTCCACCGCAATCCCAGCAGGAGCCGCCGGAGTACGCATTGTGCGGCTCGTTGCGCAGGTCCATCCCGATAACAGTCGTGTTGCCTAGATAGCGGGTAGCCAGCGCCTGCCAGTCGGCTATCCAGTTCGATTCCGGATACGCCCCCGTGTACCAGAGCCCGTTCTGCTCGGCGCTGTTTCCCGCCTCTGACCGGTGGTTGTCCAGAATCACCTTGAGCCCGATCGTGCCGGCATAAGTGATGATGTGGTCCAGAACCTGCAGTGAGTTCAGCCCCTGCAGATCGGAATTCGCAGGACCGAAGTTAGCCCAGTAGGTGATGTTCAGATTCGTGCCAGGGTTTTCCACCATCTGGTTCGAGAACGGTATGCGGACCATGTTATAGCCGGTACTCTTGATGGTCTGGAGAATCGTCTTGTAGTCCTGGCTGGCGAGGCCGTGCGCCACGAGATCCGTCGTCTCAAATCCGTACCAGTTGATCCCGGCGATCCGCACGGGCTGGTTGTTCGAGTCAACAATCTGGGCGCCGCTGGTATGCCAGTAACCCGTGCCTTGCGCATTGGCTGCTGAAGCAGCGCCAACGCAAACGAGGATCGTCATGGTTACGGCTCGGAGGACGAGAAAGAGGGTACGGCAAAAAACAGCAGGCAGTCTCACAGGCAGCTCCCTTGGGAGTAAAGAAAATCAAAAAGCAAAACAAAGAACCGACCCAACATGAGGACATTTCCCCTGCGGCTCCTGCGAGGTATTTCCAGCTTCCTGATTCACGCGATCAGATAAGTCTGGCTCCTCGAAGGCTGTCGGCAGACAGAACAACAGAGCTAATTTCGAGTCCCGAAATCAGGAGCTAAAGCAAAGTAGCCCGGATGCTCCGCTTAGTACATCGCGCACCGGAGGCATGGTGCTGTAACGTTGGTCGAATTGGCGCTGCAACTTGTCCGATTTTTCCTCTACAACTTCCTTGGGAGAGCCCTACCACTTTCTTGCAATCGGGTGGTAACCGACGGCGAACCAATGGGTTACCACCGCGCACGCACTCCATCGCACCCGGTTACGAAGCTCCGCCGACTTACCGTATTCATCGGCAGGATCGGCTGAATCATCAATGGTTTCAGACGAATTATCGCGGAGGTTACCCCTGTCGCCTATGGCTTCCGAGACGTCGACGATCACCGCCACTCCGTTCACAACCACATCTCATGCGCCGATAAACCTGCAATTGGCTACGAGTTCCCTTTGTCACCCGCCAGCGCTTCGACGCCGTTCAATTCATTAGGGAAATTGTTCCCAATCGTTAGCCCAGCCCTATATATTTCATCTGCGGTCCTGCGGAGGAATTCTGTTGCGCAAAAGCTGTCTCGTAGTGATGTCGTTGATGTTCGCCTCCAGCCTTGCAATCGCCTCCGCGCAGGAGATGCCGAAGCTCGTCCAGCAGGATGGGCGCGCCTCCCTCTTCGTCGATGGCAAGCCATACTTCGCCTTGGGCGCTCAGGTAGACAACTCCAGCGGCTGGGCAGAGCGGCTTACCGCCGTGTGGCCCATTGCAGAGCGCATGCGGCTGAACAAACTCGAAGTCCCCGTCTACTGGGAACAGATGGAGCCAAAGCGGGGCGCCTTTGATTTCTCAGTGGCCGACACCATCCTGACTCAGGCCCGCGACCACAAGACCCACCTCATCCTGCTATGGTTCGGAAACCTGGAAGAACGGCAAGATGCACTATGTCCCCGACTGGGTGAAGTCCGACACCGCGACCTATCCGCGCATGAAGACCCGCACTGGCACTCCGATCGATGTCCTGAGTCCTAACGAGCCAGCAAACCTTGACGCCGATCGCGCCGCATTCACCGCACTGATGCGCCACCTTAAACAGGCTGACCCGCAACACACCGTCATCATGATGCAGGTGGAGAACGAATCCGGATCGCTGGGCTCAGTCCGCGACTTCAGCCCTACCGCCCAGAAGCAGTTCGCCGGTGTGGTTCCTGATGCCCTAGTCCGCGGCTTGAATAAACAGCCCGGCACCTGAGCCCAAGTCTTCGGAGACGACGCCGACGCAATCTTCGCCGCATGGTCCGTCTCCAGCTACATTGGACAAGTCGCAGCCGCAGGAAAACACGAACTCGCCCTCCCGATGTATGCCAACAACTGGCTGAAATCTCCGCGCGCATACCCCGTGCAGACCATCCCGGGCGACGACTATCCCTCCGGCGGCCCGACCATCAACATGATTCCAGTCTGGAAGAGCGCCGCTCCACCACTGGATATGATCGCGCCAGACATCTATGTCCCGAACAGTGAGAATTATCAGCAGGTGATGCGTGACTTCCACACCGCAAACAATCCGCTACTGGTCCCCGAGTCCCTCGGCTTTGAACCTTTCTCCGGCGCCAGCGGCTGCGGCCGTCCGCTCTTCTTTGCTGTCGGACACGGAGCCATTGGCTTCGGCAACTTCGGCATCGATCGCGTCAGCCTCGACCCGCCGTTGTTCCCTGAGATCGCGGCATCCATCGAAGGCTTCCGTCTGCTCGGCGGCTTCGTAGATCAACTCGCCGCCCTGGCCTTCGCGGGCAAAGTGAAGACCGCCGTCGAAGACAACGGCATCGCGCAGCGAGAGTTGGACTTTGACGCAACCCGCATCGTCGTCTCTTACCCACCCGCCTACGATCCACAGGCATCCACGGTCTCCACCACATCCGATACGAGCCACTTGAAGGAAGGTCGCGTCCTAGTGGGTCAACTCGGCGAGAACGAGTTCCTTGTCGCCGGAATCGATTGCCACGTCCAGTTTCTACCTTCCGTTCACTCCACCAAACAGATGCAGCGCCTCAAGGTAGAAGAAGGCCACTACGAGGGCGAGAATTGGGTCGCGACCCGCCTCTGGAACGGCGATGAAACCGACAACGGCCTCAACTTCGGCGGCAAGGGTTCGCTGCTTCATGTCAAAGTGGGTACCTACTGATGCGTCTCTCTCTTCCCTTTTCCCTCTTCCCTTCCTTTTGGCGCTTGGCGCCGCTGCCCAACAACCTTGGCAGAGCCTCCAGATGCCCACCGCCGCCGAGGTCCAACGCGCCTGGCAATCCCCGCCGCCGGAGTACGGCCCCGAACTCTACTACGGTATGAACGGCCCGGTCACGCTCGACGTCATCCGTCACGATCTCGACACCATGCACGCCCTCGGCTATCAGGCCGTCACCGTGCCATACGGCTACGGCTCGAGCTTCGCGTATCTCTCGCCTGAATACTTCACCTTCTTCAAGCAATTCGTAGCCGAAGCGAAACAGCGCAACATGCGCATCTGGATCGTCGACGACGCAGGCTATCCCTCGGGCTTGGCTGGTGGCAGGTTCTCGGCCGAACACCCCGAACTTCGCATGCAGGTACTCGCCATCGCAAATCAAATCCCAGCGAAGGCTGGCGAACAAATCAAGCAAGATGTCTCCCCGGATACGGTTGCTGTCACAGCAGTCAGCACCGACGAAAAGTTTGTATCTATTCCAGTTACAAATAGCGGGATCAACTGGAAAGCCCCCGCAGGCGATTGGACCATCAACGTCGTCGAACACCGCTTCATGACCTCACCCACCCGCTCCGACACCAACCCGAAGCGTGTGAAAGATGGCTCGCAATCGCTTGAAGATTACCTCGATCCCGCAGCAACCGCTCAGTATCTAGCCTTTACCCACGAAGCCTACAAGAAAGCCGTCGGCGACGAGTTCGGCAAGACCATCCTCGGCTGCCGTGGCGACGAGCCCGACTACTCCATCGCAGGCCTGCCATGGACGCCGAAGTTCTTCGACCGCTTCCAACAGGTAAGGGCTACGACATCCGCCCCTACCTTGCCAGCTTTACTCCCCCGGCGCACGTGCCGGGCCAACCAGCACCGCCGCCAGCAGCGCTCTCCGAACCCAACCGCCGCGCCAAGGCCGACTACTACGACGTCTTCTCGCAGATGTTTCGTGACGGCTTCTTCAAGCCGCAAGGCGAATGGTGCGCCGCCAATCACCTCGAATACCAGACCCACCTGAACCACGAAGAGATGGAGATGCAACTCGTCCACAGCGAGGGCTCCTTCTTCCGCGACATGCAGTACATGCAGATCCCCGGCATCGACTCCATCTGCCAACAGATCTGGACCGACACCATCAGCGACTTCCCGCGCCTGGCTTCCTCTGTCGCGCATGCCTATGGACATCCGCGGGCATTGACAGAGAGCTTCGCCGCCTACCGCCCCGAACCCGACGTCCCATGGCCCGCTACATCTTGAACGAACAGTTCGTGCGCGGTATCAACCTCATCGAAACGATGTACTACCCCGCCACCAGCACGCCAAATCGCGGTGGCCCCGCAAAGTACATGCAGGACCCTGCTTACCCCGCGCTCATCGCCTATGTCCGCCGCATGAGCTACCTCATGTCCATGGGTCGCCCCGACGCCAACGTCGCACTCTACCTCCCGTCAGCATCCATGTGGGCCGGCGACGCAGCATCAGACACGCAGTTCGTCTCCACCGAACGCCTGCTCTCCGAACACCAGATCGACTTCGACATCGTCGACGAAGACTTTTTCTCCGGCAGCTCCATGACCACGCCCTCCGGCAACACCTTCCACACCGTCATCATCCCCGATGCAACTGTCCTCTCCGGCACCATATGGACTCGCCTTCGAAACTTCGTGGTCTTAGAAAATAAAGTGCTCTTTCTAGGCGCAGCCCCCAGGCTCATCTCAGGCAAATCCATACTTAACTCACTTTCCACATCCCCCGGCGCCTTCTCCTGGGCCACCATCGTCCCGGCCACTCTTCCTGAAACTCCAACACCCCCAGCGCAGCCTCCAACCACGCCACTCGCGCCAATGTCCGTCGCGCCCGTAGTCCTCAAAGCCCTGAAATCCATAACCCCACAAGACGCAACCCTCGACACCCCCGACACCGCAATCCGCCTCATCCACCGTAAACTCGCCGACGCCGAGGTCTATCTCTTCTTTAACGAGAGCGCCGCCCCCACCTCGCACACCATCACCTTCAAAACCAAGCCCCACTGCATAGAGATCTGGGATCCGGAAACCGGCACCGTCACCCCTGTCACTTCACTCGCACTCAATCTCAAACCCGACGAAACCTGCATCATTGTAGTCCGCTAAATCGTCATGACCTACCCGGGAAATGTAAGATTACCTCGTGATCCCTTCAACCGAAGTCCTGCCGCTCCCACCCAAGAAGCCGTTCGTCCACACGCTGTACTTCCGCGTCATCGTCGGCATCCTCGCTGGCGTTGCTACCGGCTTCTTCTTCCCACACTTCGGAGCCGCGCTGAAGCCGCTCGCCGACGGCTTCATCAAGCTGATCCGCATGCTCATCGCGCCGATCATCTTCTTCACCGTAGTCGCCGGCATCGCGGGCGTCGGAGACCTCCGAAAACTCGGCCGCATCGGCCTGAAAGCCCTCATCTACTTCGAGGTAATCACGACCCTCGCCCTGCTCATCGGCCTCGGTGTTGCGACTGTGGTGAAACCCGGCGTCGGCATGAACGTCGACCCACACACCCTCGATACAAAATCCATTGCGCAGTACACCAGCGAGACGGTCCACGCGAGCGGCGCAGACTTCTTCCTCAACATCATCCCGGATAGCTTCGTCGGAGCATTCTCCAAGGGCGAAATTCTGCAGGTCCTGCTGCTTGCGATTCTCACCGGAATTGCGATCACGATGCTCGGTAACGACGAGCGGCTTACCGGCCTGTTGCAATCCCTTAGCAAGCTCTTCTTCAAACTCGTCGCCATCGTCATGGAGGCTGCGCCGATCGGGGCGTTCGGTGCCATGGCCTTCACCATCGGCAAGTACGGCATCGCAACTCTGCTGTCTCTTGCCAAGCTGATGGCCTGTGTCTACCTCACCAGCATCGCGTTCATCTTCATCGTGCTCGGAGCCGTGTGCTGGATGAACGGCATCAATATCTGGCGATTCCTCGTCTACATTCGCGAAGAGATCTTCATCGCAGTCGGCACCTCAGCCTCCGAGCCAGTACTTCCGCGCCTGATGGTCAAGATGGAAAACCTCGGCTGCTCGCGTGTCATCACCGGGCTCGTCATCCCAGCGGGCTACTCTTTTAATCTTGCTGGAACGTCGATCTATCTCACTGCTGCCGCGCTGTTCATCGCGCAGGCAACGAACGTCCACCTGACCTGGCAGCAGCAGGCCTTTGTCCTCGGCGTTCTGATGTTGAATTCCAAGGGCGCTGCAACCGTCACTGGCGGAGGCTTCATCACACTTGCCGCAACCCTCGCTGCGGTGGGCACGATTCCCGTCGCGGGCATTGCACTGATTGTTGGAGTCGACCGCTTCATGTCGGAGATGCGCACACTTACAAATCTAATCGGCAACGGCGTCGCGACCATCGTAGTAGCTCGGTGGGAAGGTCAGTTCGACGATGAGCGCGCCCGGCGTCTACTAGCTGGACCGGATGCCGCCGCTCTATCCATCGACTAAGCTAAGTTTGTAATTAGTCCAGGCTTGGGGAGTAATTAGTCAGGCACTTAATAATTTCGAATAAATCCGGACAACCAATTTACGTATTGACTCCCCTCGTTCCTCTCTTTATACCCCTTTCCAGAAATCCCATACCCCCTTTGGAATACCCGTCATACTCGGGTAATGGTGCCTCCTCCGGCACTCGATATACCTGTTTAACGTTATGACCAGAGGTTGCATGCTATGAGATCAGATTCAGGCTTCACCCCGCATCGGCTCCTTCGGATCGTCTCGATCGCGCTCATCGCAACCTTTGCGATCACATCGTCAGCCAACGGGCAGGCGGCCCCCGCAGCCTCCGGCGGTCCCGGCCTGTCGCGAGTCGACTTGTTCGGTGGATACGCTTACTTCAAGCCATTCAATAGTGACATCGGCAATATTCAATACGCGACCATTCCCTTCGGCGTAGATGGCAGCCTCGCCGGTTACTTCACTCGACATTTCGGTCTGCAGGCAGAAGGAAACTACTCCCCCAACGGACCCGCCGATAACGATTGCGCTTATACCGCGCAGATCGGACCGATCGTACGATTCCCGACCGGACGCGTCGTGCCGTTCTTCCACATTCTTGGTGGCGCCGCAATCGTTGGTGGACCTCGCGCCCAGCGATGCGACAACTGGGGATACGGGGGAACCGGAGGAGGCGGCATCGACTACACCCTGCCCGCGTTCCACGACCATCTCGCGCTCCGCCTCATTCAGGCCGATGTTCTCTATGCTCACGTCGACAACGGCCCCTTCCTTGCCAGCGGTTTCTACGGAGGCATCGGTGATGTCACTGCAGTCCGGGCATCTGCAGGCCTGGTCTTCCACTTTGGAAACATGGACCCCAGCGGATCCGCACCTGCCACATTTAACTGCGCCGCCGAACCGGCACAGGTCTTCCCCGGCGATCCAGTAACCCTGGTCTCAAGCACGCTCAACCTGAACCCGAAGTTGAAGCCGCAGTACATCTGGACCTCCAATGGAGGCAAGGCTGCTGGCAACGGTGCAACGGCCGCAGTCGACACGGTAAATCTGCAAGCCGGCGTCTACCAAGTGACTGGGAAGCTGGTTGAAGGCGACAAGCAGCGATTCGTCGCGTCCTGCTCGACAACGTTCACCGTCCGGTCATACGAGCCGCCGACGGTCTCCTGCGCAGCGGATCATACCGCCATCAACTCTGGCGATCCCGTCGCCATTCGGGCCACTGGCATTAGTCCTCAGAATCGTCCGCTTAGCTACTCCTACGGCACCACCGCAGGATCTATCGTCGGCACCGGACCTTCCGCCGCACTCTCCACCGTTGGGGTCTCGCCGGGTAACATCACCGTCGCCTGCAACGTGGTCGACGACAAGGGACAGGCCGCAGCGACCACCGTTCCAATTGTCGTCGCGAAGCCGATTCCGCCACCACAGGCTCCTGCCCTGCCAACCATGCAAAGCCTCTGCAGCATCACCTTCGACCGCGACACCAAGCGGCCCGACCGCGTCGACAACGAGGCGAAGGGCTGTCTCGACGACGTCGCCCTCACGCTCAACCGCGAAACCGGCGACAAACTGCTGATCGTCGGCAGCCATGCGGACCGCGAGACCAATAAGGACTCGGCAATTCGCGCGATGAATGCAGCCGAGTATCTGACGCGCGAAAAGGGCATCGATCCGGCTCGTCTGGACCTAAGAATCGGACCCGACAATACCCGCTCGGTAGCCATGATGCTGGTTCCCCCGGGGGCCGTCGTAGACCCCGCCTCTGCAACCAGCTTTGACACTAGTTCAGTCAAACGGACCGGACAGGCCTACGGAACGGCCAGCTCGGCGAAGACTCCGAAAAAAACCGCGCCCCACACGCGAAAGAAGCCGAAACCAATGACGTCGTTCTAGTCCCTGCTTGCGTAACAAAATCGAAAGGCCCTCCTCGGAGGGCCTTCCGATTGCCCTGACTCAACTTGGATCCCATCGAAAATATCGGACGCGCTGCCGAATCCGCAAAGCGCCGGATCAATTCTTAGGCGCAGGAGGTCGTGAATTTGAGTTACATTGTACTCAGGCCATCTGGGAATGCAAGCCATGTTCCAAAATCGTCGCGATCCTTCGCCGACGGTCTCTGCCGACGATAAACGCCAAGGAGCTACACATGTCCACCTCCACAACTTCCCGCCGCAACTTCCTGCGCTATGCCTCCATGGCCGCTGCCGCCGCTCCCCTGCTCTCAGAGGGCCACTTTGCTCGCGCCGCCCAGCAGCAACAGCAGTCCGTCTATACCTTCGGCGTCAACCACCCGCTACCGGCCGATACTGTCCTGATCAACGCCAACGAGAATCCGCTCGGCCCCTGCAAGGCCGCCTGCGAGGCAAT
>JAYVZU010000308.1:0-4837 GCA_043783075.1 Rhodanobacteraceae bacterium | reverse complement strand
AAGTCTCGTAATAGTCCCGGCCCGCGCCGCTTTCAGCTCGTTCTGCATCTTCATGGCCTCGATGACGACGCAACCCTGACCTGCGGTGACGACTTCACCGGGCGCCACCAACACGCGAACGATGCGGCCTGGCATGGGAGCCTTTAAGGGGCGTGGGCCGGACTCACCAGCCGTCGCAGAAACCGCACGGAGGGATCGCGGGTCGGCGACGGTATACGGGATGCGCTGGCCGCCGATCAGGACAGCAGGCTCGTCGCCCGAGTCCGCGATACATCGGAAACTGCGGGTGGTGCCGTCTGGGAGCGTCAGTAGGATAGAGAGCACACCGGCGGAAAGAGTGCGGATGTCGGCGGGGATGCGTTGGCCGTCGACCTGGACGGTACCGTCTGCGAGCTGTACGACCTTGTACAGGTGTCCAGCGATATTGATCCAGCTCGTTGTCTGGCTCATACGCGGAGGGCCTCGCTGCGGGCCGTGGCGGCCCATAGGGACTCTTCCTGTGGAGTTGATGGCGTAGAGCCAGGCACTGCAAAGAGAGCGGCAGCAATGGCGACGATCTCCGGAGGTATGGCCGCAGGATCCCACTCCTCAGAAGCGAGATATGGGGCACCCGGATCGTTGGCAGCCAGCAGGCGTTCGAGATAGCCTGTGTCAATTTTTGCAGAGCGGAAACCGTCGTCCAGCAGGATGCGGCGGAAGAGGGAGAGATTGGTCTGGATTCCCCCGATTACATAGTCGTCCAGCGCACAAAGCATACGGGCGATTGCGGCCTCTCGGGTGGGAGCATAGGCAATCAACTTGGAAAGCATGGGGTCGTAGTCCAGCGGAACCTCAAAACCCTCATAGATCGCCGCGTCTTCGCGGATGCCCGGACCGCTGGGCTGAAGCAGTCGCGTGATTCGACCGGGGGATGGAAAGAAGTTGTTGGCGGGATCCTCGGCGTAGATGCGGCACTCAATTGCATGGCCGCGAAGGTGGATATCCGACTGCAGCAGGGGCAGGGGCTTCCCTTCGGCGACGAGAATCTGTAGGTGGACGAGATCAACGCCAGTCACCAACTCCGTGACCGGATGCTCGACCTGAAGGCGAGTGTTCATCTCCAGGAAGTAGAACGCTTCCTCCGGTGTGCCCGCTCCGTCGACCAGAAACTCTACCGTCCCGGCGTTGACATAGCCGGCGGAGAGCGCGAGGTGGACCGCAGCCTCTCCCATGCGCTGGCGGAGCGCAGGCGATACGACGGCGGACGGAGCCTCCTCAATCACCTTCTGGTGGCGACGCTGGACGCTGCACTCGCGCTCGCCGAGGTAAATGCAGTGGCCATGCGCATCGGCGAGGAGCTGAATCTCGATGTGGCGCGGACGTTCGATCAACTTCTCGAGGTAGACCTCGGACGAGCCGAAGGAGTTTTGCGCTTCGGACGAAGCTCCCGAGAAGGCTGACGCCAGTTCGTCGGCGGCGTGGACGGCACGCATACCTTTACCGCCTCCACCGGCCGCGGCCTTCAGCATGACAGGATAGCCGATGGATGCCGCCACGACGTGGGCCTCTTCAAGGTCTGCCAGCCCCGTAACCGAACCGGGAACACGTGGCATATTGGCTCGATCTGCGGCCTGGCGTGCAAGGGTCTTTGAGCCCAGAGCCCGCATCGCCGACGCCGGAGGGCCAATGAAGATGATGCCTGCCCGCTCGCAAGCCTCGGCAAACGTTGGGTTTTCCGAGAGGAAACCGTAGCCCGGATGGATCGCGTCGGCACCAGAGAGACTCGCCACTTCGAGAACCAGATCGCCGCGAAGGTAGCTTTCAGAAGCTGGCGACGGGCCCAGCCGGTAGGCTTCGTCGGCGGCCAGAACATGGAGCGCCGTGCGGTCGGCATCGGAATAAACGGCAACCGTACTAATGCCGAGTTCCCGGCAGGCACGGATCACGCGCACCGCAATCTCTCCACGGTTGGCGATCAGGATCTTACGGATAGATCTGGGTTCCGCGTTGGACACTCGGTGATTGTAACTGGCCCACGCCTATCAGAGACATCAAAGGCCTCCCAAGCGGGAGGCCTTTGATGTTTGGAGCGAGCGGCTACTGTGTGACGCCGCCGCCAGCCTTTTCTTCCTTCTTCTTTTCATTGATTGCGCGGGCACCCATCGACTTCTTGGCCCAGACATCCGCCTCGTCCAGATCGGCCTTAATGGCTGTGACATTACCGCACTCGAGGTCAGCCTTACGGCGAGCCATAAGGCTCATATAGGTCATGGCCTCTTCGTAGGTCGGGTTGATGTCAATTGCCTTCTGCAGGTAGGTATTGCCCTCGGTGACGAGCGGCGTGTTCTGCTCGGTCAGCTTGGCGCAACCTGGCTTCGAGAGCTTGATGTTTCCGTCGCTCTTGTCGCTCATGTTCTCGGTATGCAGCGCGTCATTGGCATTCTTGTATGCCTGCAGCCAGTCGACGACGCCGACGGTGTAGTAGGCTTCGGCCTCATTCGGCGCGAGCGCAATGACCTTCTTCTCGTATTCCTTGGCTTCATCCGGGTGGCCGGTGTTGCGCTGGATGGAGGCGATCTGCTTCAACGCCGTCACATCGCTAGGATTCTTCTGGAGCACGGCCTGAAAGAGGTCGGTTGCCTTCTTGGCGACGGCGAGATTCTCAGGTGTGGTCAGGTTCGGAACGATCTGTGAGCTATACGTGGTCGCTAGGTAGAGCCGGGCGTTGTCGTAGCTCGGATCGAGCTCCAAAGCCTTCTGGAAATAGTTCTCCGCGTCCTCATACTTCGCGTTCTTGAAGGCGGCAACGCCCTTGTTCAACTGGTCAGCAGCGCGCAGGCGCGTGCAACCGGTAGCGGACAGCAACAGGAGGGCCAGCAATCCGGCCGTCACCGGGACTCGTGCAATCAATCTCATGGGGCGTATTTCTCCTTGAAGGAAAAGGGCATCAAACTGTCGACGATATTGCATAGAGCAGGATTCGTCTTTCAGCGATTGTAACGGGTGAACCGTACCTATGCCTAGTGATGTATGTCAAGTACACGTGTGAGGACAGATATTTTTCAAAAATGAACAGAAGATCGAGTTATTACACAAATGACTACAAAGGTCATGGCGCGGTGAGCAATGGGAACCTGGGGCGTGGCGAAAGCAACAGCTCATTCTAGCGCGGTGTTGGATCTTGCGGAGTCGGAAGGCCTGCAGTTGGTGAAGCGGAGTAAACGGGAGTTGCGATAAATGACCAGAGTAGTCACAATGGTGATCAATGCAGCGGAGGTGTTGCGATGGCGAGCTGGGGATTGGCAGAAGCTAAGGCACATTTCAGTGAGGTTGTCCTGAAGGCTATGACCGAAGGACCGCAAGAGGTGTCCAAAGGAGGCAAGGACGCCGTGGTGATCGTGTCGAAGGCGGAGTGGGACAAGAAGACCAAGAAGAAATATGCGAATGCGGCGGAATTCTTTCTACAATCGCCGCTGCGTGGGTCCGGGTTGAAGCTGGAGCGTATGCGCGGCGGAATTCGCGAGGTTGAACTCTGACCTACCTGCTCGATACGGATGCGCTTTCGCAAACGACCAAGGATCGTCCGGCCGGTGGGGTTGTGGAGTGGCTTGGCACCGTGGCCATGAGTCGATCTTCCTGAGTGTGATTACACTGGTCGAGTTGCGGCGCGGGATTCAATTGCTTCCGCAAGGCAAGCGGCGTGAGGGGCTGGACGAATGGTTGTTAAACAACCTCGCCGATGCTTACCGCGGCCGCATTCTGCCGGTGACGGAGGCAATCGCCGATCTGGCGGGTCGCTTGGGTGCGGCGGCGAAGCGAGATGGATACACCGTAGAGTTGGCGGACGTTCTTATTGCCGCGACGGCGTGAGAGCATGGGCTTGCCGTGGTAACGCTGAACCGGAAGCATTTTGAGCGGCTGGGCTTGAAGTTGGTGACGTTTTAGCTCTGTGCTGAAACCGAATCGGCCTCCCGCATGGGAGGCCGATTCGGTTTCAGTTTCGATGTGAACTAATCGCCCGAAACCGTCTCTTCAATCGAGTTGACCACTTCAACATTCGCCTTCGGAGCCGGACTAATCCCGCCCAGACCGCCGATAGCGCCGAGCGGAACAAACCCGCCCTCGGGAGCTTTCTCGCCGAGCACTTCCTTGCGGTAGAGCGCGGCCATCTTGGAGTTTTCGGCGTCGGTCTTCAGCTTCAAGTCACGGGCGCGAATCTTCTCTTCGCGCGCGTTCTTGGCAATGCCGCTCTTGTCGAACGTATCGTTCGCCGCAGACTGAACGTGAGAGTCGTTCAGCACGAGGTCGTAGGTACTTTCCTTTTCGAGGCCGACGTTCTTGCCGCCGGCGAAGATCTCGTGGCGGCCATGCTCTTCGTACCACTTGGTCAGGGTGCTGGTCATGTGCATCTTCTCGATGATGTTGCGCCAGCCGACGCCCGTGTTGTACGCGCAGAAGCTGATCTCACCCTCCTGCGTGGCGTACGGGATGATGCACTGTTCGGTGCGGCGGAAGTCGTAGTTGAACAGGTCCTGGAACCACATGCCGGCGACGAACAGCAGGCGCCACTCGAACTGCTCCGCGTCGTTTTCGAACTCGCCCTGCCGCTTGCCGCGCGTGCCCGTCTGCGAGAGGAACTGCTTCACCACGTCGGGAAAGTGGTACCCGGCGGGCGCCTTGTCGGGGCGGAAGTTGCGCAGGAGCGCGAGGCCGATCTCCGCGACCGTGATCGGCTTGGCCTGCGCGCCGTCCGTGATCGTGACCACGTCGCGCAGCACCTGCTCCATGTCGAGGAACTCGGAGAGCGGGATCATCTGCTTCGTCTTCTTGTTGACGAACAGGATCGTCCCGATGCCGC
>JAYVZU010000307.1:0-4837 GCA_043783075.1 Rhodanobacteraceae bacterium | reverse complement strand
AGGCCTTCATCACCGGGTCCATCCCGGGGGCGTTGACCGGGCCCTGGCCGTAATCGCCGCCGAGGGCGAAGGGGGCGTCAGCGGGATACTGCTTCTTGTGAAGGTCCCCAGCGGTTCTGCATGCGGCCAATTACCTTGCGCTCGAGCAGCACGGTATACGCCACGGCTGTCAACGTAATGACGAGCACCACGGCAACCTTCAGCAGGCTGAGCAGCAGAAACGTTTGGAAGTCAGTCAAATGCATTGCGTCGTCTCTTTCCTAACTCTCACTTAGTCTGCCGCCGTCTGGTTGAGCACGGGAAGTTTGCGGTTCTCATTCGCCTGCAGGTCACGCAGCATATCCGAATAGTGGCCCAACGTGCCGGAGGTGAACAGCGTATCGCCCGACGGCAGCACGAGATCTTTGCGCTCACCGACAATCTGTACGAGAGTCGACTCCGTTTCCAGATGCTGGTCGTTGCCGCTCAGCAATTGCAGGCGAAGTACCTTGTCATAACCCGGCACCAGTCTCTGAATCTCATCCAGAATCGCCATCGGATCGAACGGGCTCAGTCT
This sequence comes from Rhodanobacteraceae bacterium, assembly GCA_043783075.1. Classification (GTDB taxonomy): domain Bacteria; phylum Acidobacteriota; class Terriglobia; order Terriglobales; family Acidobacteriaceae; genus Edaphobacter. The sequence continues at coordinate 4,281 of JAYVZU010000307.1, read as the reverse complement.
CGGCTCTAGATTCTGTGCCGTCAGCCAGACTGCATGGCGATCTGCCTCGCCGGACTGCGCACCGCGGGTCTGGCCCATGTCACTGCGCAGACCCTTACCGAACGGAATCAGGGTCGGAATATGCCCGCCCATCTTGTCGGCCACGCGAACGATCATCTCGAAGTCCGACCGCACACCGGCGCGATCGCCAGCCTTATTAACCTGCTGCAGATCGCCGTAATGATTCGTCACCGAACCAGCCTTCTCATACAAATTGGCCGCAGGCAGTACGACGTCGGCAAGCACCGCCGTCTCCGTCATGAACATCTCCTGCACTACGATGAACGTATTCTGCAGCGCAGCCGCATCAATCCCGTACCGTAGCACCGGGTTTGCCCCGACCACATACAGCGCCGAGAGCTTGCCAGCAGCAGCCGCATCAAAAATTTCCAGCATATCGAGCCCCGGCGTGGCAACCGCACCATACTCCGCGAATCGCTCCGCGCCAAGCGGCGTGTAACCGGGCAACATATCCGGCAGCAGGCCCATATCGGCCGCGCCGCGCGAGTTCACGTAGTCCGAGAGCAGAGCAAACTTAGCGCCCGGAATCGTCAGCCCAAACTCAACTAGCTTCTTCAAGTCCGTGCCGCGAAGCTCCGACCCGATCAAAATCAGCAAGCCTTCCGCAGCTTGCAGCGTCTCGCGGAAGCTCTTCAGCGCCTCAACATCGTTCACCGCGCTCGAACCTGCCGCATCGTCTCCGGCGAGGAAGCCAGCCAGCGCGCCGTAGCCAAACGGCTGCAGCTTCACGAACGCCTTGGCCTGACGCCGCAGCTTGATCTCATCGGTATTCGCGATATACAGCTTCGCCCCGTTATTCCGGACCGCCGTCCGCAGATTCCACGCCGTCGCGGGCGACTGGTTCGATGGATCGCCGCCAACCACCAGAACCGTCTTCGAGGTCAACGTATCGCGCAGGGAAGCGGTGCATGCAGTTTGGCCGGCCAGCGCCTGGGCGAACGAGACATGGTCCGCAGTCCGGTGGTGGTCGATGTTATTGGTCTTCAGCACCGTCCGCGCAAACTTCTGTAGCAGGTAAGCCTCTTCGTTCGTCAACCGATTTCCGCCGATAACCCCAACCGACTCACCGCCGCGCGTATCCACAGCCTCACGCAGCTTCTTGCCGATGTGGTCGAACGCCGCCTCCCAAGATGCCGGCTCCAGCTTGCCAGCAGCGTTGCGAATCAGCGGAGTCGTGATGCGGTCCGTGTGGTTGGCAAAGTCGAACGCATAACGTCCCTTGTTGCACAGGAAGTCGCCATTCATGCCGCTCTTATCGCGATTGTCTCCGCGCACAATCTCCGCGCCATCGCTGGTCGAGCGAACGCCGAGCGTCGTCTTGCAGCCATCGCCGCAGTGCGTGCAGACAGTCGCAACGTGGTTCATCTCCCACGGCCGAGTCTTATATCGATAGGTTCCAGAAGTCAGCGCGCCGACCGGGCAGGCATCGATACACATCCCGCACTGCTCGCAATCCACATGCGCCAGGTGGTCCGGGTTCTCGGGCGCGGGAGAATTTGGCGCAATTACGCTGGAAGCCCCACGGTTTTGAATCCCTAGCGCAAACACGTCCATGCCCTCGCCGCACATACGCACACAGCGATAGCAAAGAATGCAGCGCGGACGGTCGAAGTACACCACCGGCGACCACTTCTGTTCTTCGCGATGGTTCTTCGGCTCGGCGTAGAACGAATCCGCCGCGCCGTACTTGAACGTCATATCCTGCAGCTCGCACTCACCGCCCGCATCGCACACAGGGCAGTCCAGCGGATGGTTCCCCAACAACAGCTGCAGCGTTGCCTTACGGGCCTGCGTGATCTCCGGCGTGTCGGTAAAGAACACCTGGCCGTCGGCAATCGCGGTCGTACATGCGGTCGCCAGCTTCGGGTTCTTCTCCTGCCGCACTACGCACATACGGCAAGCGCCCTGCAGCGAGAGCCCGGGGTAGTAACAGAACGCAGGAATCTCGATCCCCGCCGTCTTGCACGCCTCGATCAATAGCGTTCCCACCGGCGCGGTAATCTTCTTTCCATCGACAGTTATCGTCACATCAGCCATCTAGACTTCCTCTACTGCTTCGACTTCTGAATCAAAATCTTCTGATCTGCGCTTCGATGGTGGTGGAATGTTCCCCACGCAAACCCCATCAAAACAATCGCAACTACAACCATCGCAAAGACCACGAAGTTACTCGGGCCTCCGCTGCGGCTCAATGCCCGGCCCCGACCAATTCCTGCTCGGTCATAATCGGCGTCCCGGCCTTGTGTCCGTCAATGTAATCTTCGAATTCCTTGCGGAACTTCTTCACGAATCCCAGCGTCGGCATCGCGGCCGCATCGCCCAGCGGACAGAACGTCCGGCCCATCATGTTCTCGGCCAGGTACTGCACGTTGTCGATGTCCTTCTTGTTGCCGCCGCCCGCGTAAACCCGAGCCAGCGTCTTCTTAATCCAGTCCGTACCTTCGCGGCACGGGATGCACCAGCCGCAGCTCTCGTGCTGGTAGAAACTGATCACGCGCAGCGCAAATTCGACAATCGAAACCGTCTCATCCAGAACCACGATCCCGCCCGACCCCAGCATCGTCCCAGCCTTACCCATCTGGTCGAAGTCCAGGCCAACATCAATCTCATCGGCCGTCAGAACCGGGCAGGAAGACCCCCCGGGAACTACCGCCTTCAGCTTCTTGCCGCCCTTGATCCCACCCGCGACTTCATAGATCGCCTTGCGCAGCGAGTAGCCCATCGGCAGCTCATACACGCCCGGCCGCTCCACGTGCCCGGAGATCCCGAACAGCCGCGTCCCGCCGTTGCGTTCCGAGCCCAGCTTCGCGTAGGCCTCGCCGCCCATGTTCAAAATATGCGGCACACTGGCGATGGTCTCGGCGTTGTTGATAACCGTCGGCCCGCCATACAGCCCGACGATCGCCGGGAAGGGAGGCTTGATCCGCGGCACACCGCGCTTGCCTTCCAGCGACTCCATCAGCGCCGATTCTTCGCCAACCTCGTAAGCTCCGGCGCCGGTCTGCGTGATGATGTCGAAGTCCACGCCTTCCTTGCCAAAGATGTTCTTACCCAGAAAGCCCTTCGCATAGGCGTCAGCAACGGCTTTTTCGACAATCTTCAGCAGGTAGCGATACTCGCCACGGAGATAGATAAAGCCAACCTTGGACCCAATCGCCAACCCGGCGATCATCGTGCCTTCAATCACCGCATGTGGATCTTCGAGGAAGATCACGTGGTCCTTGCAGGTTCCCGGCTCTGACTCGTCGCCATTCACCAGCACATACTTCGGCTTCTCGCTGACCTTCGGAACGAAGCTCCACTTCAGCCCGGTGGGAAAGCCCGCGCCGCCGCGTCCCCGCAGCCCGCTGGCCTTCATCGTATTGATGATCCACTCCGGACCCTGCGCAATCGCCTCCTGAACAGCCTTATAGCCGTCCAGTTCAACGTATTTATCGATATCGGCAGCGCCCTGGCCGAACCGCTTCTTCAGCACAATCGCTTCATCGGGATGCGAGACGAGTGTTGGCATTACTTCACGTCCTTTCCCTTACCCGCTGCATACGTCGCCAGAATTTCATCCACCTTCACGGTCGTCAGATCGTCGTGGAAGTCGTAGTTCACCTGCATCGCCGGAGCCCAGCAGCAAGCCCCGATGCACTCGACTTCTTCGAGCGAAAACTGCCCGTCTGCGGTCACCTGTTTGTGGCCGATCCCAAGCTTCGCCTTGCAGTGGTCCAGAATCTCGTACCCACCGCGTAGCATGCAGCTAATGTTGGTGCAAACCTGCACGTTGTACTTGCCAGCCGGCTTGGTCCGCAGCATGGAGTAGTAGCTCAACACACCGCGTACATCCAGGTCGAACAGGTCGAGTCGCTTGGCGATCTCCTGAATCGCAGCCTCGCTGACATAGCCAAGTTCATCCTGCGCATACAACAGCATCGGCACCAGCGCCGAGCGCTTCACCGGATAGATTGTCGCCAGCTTGTCGAACCTGGCCGCCGCTTCCGGCGAAAAAATCGAATTCACAATCGCGCTCATACTTATCCCTTACCCCGACTTCTTGTCATCCTTTGCGAAGCGGAGGACCTGCTTCTGTCCTTATCCATCCACAAAACTGTCATCCTGAGCGAAGTTCGTCGCTTTTGACTAACGCAGTCGAAGGACCCCGAAACCGCCCATCCAACCTCTACCGCTCGAACCTTTTCAACCAAAAAATCTGTACTTGCCCTCTCTACCCTG
>JAYVZU010000306.1:0-1559 GCA_043783075.1 Rhodanobacteraceae bacterium | reverse complement strand
AGCGTGATCCTACAGGTGGGCAGCTACAAGCTCCGCAACGGCAAACGCATCTTCAAGATGGCCCCGCTGCATCACCACTTCGAGCTACTCGGCTGGAGCGAAAGCAAGGTCATCGCGAGGTTCTGGATTTTGGCCCTCGTGTTCGCGTTGTTTGCTCTGACGACGTTGAAGCTGAGATAGGATTCCACCAGGAGGTATCATTTGGGAGACTTGCTAGTACGGACTTGGGGAAAGCCGCCCAAAGGAAATCCACTTCTCCCTCGCAGTTGGGACTGTGGCACCTGCGGTCAGGTGTTTTGGCCGGATGTCGCTCGCGGCAATCCGTCTTACCGGAATTGGAATTCCGAAGATACCCCGTCTGATGTTCAGGCTGCCTTTGATAATCATGATTGCGGTCTCAATCTGGCTATAAAAGCAGCAGCTGACAAACGCGTTCGAGGGCCCAAAAAGTATTCAAGGCCATAGAAGCTAACTAAGGTGACTTCACCAGCTTCGGCTTTGAGATGAGATCGAAAGCAGTTCCGGAGTCCAATAGGTATTGTGTCTTCACCATGAGCTTCAACCCGATCGGGGCATCCACTCTGCCAAACCATCCACAGACGGTATCTACGATTGTGGAGAGTACAAGCGACGAATCTACCTCGACTGTAATCGATGCCAATTCTGAGAAGCGCTCGTCTAAGAAATCCATACACTTCATTCTTCTGTTGACCCTACACATGAGGTCAAGCCCAAGGGCGTCAACTTCGCTCGCAATTTGTTGCTGGTAAATTTCTACAAATTCTTCCAGCTCGGCTTGACTCCTCTTGCCGACTTGCATTGCCCTCACCGCACCCGACCAGACACAAAAGAAAGCGAACGCACCCAATTCGTAATTCAAGGCTCGCGGCTCCGCGCCCTCGGCGACATATCGGTCAAGCTCAGCTTCGAATTTTGGATGCGATGACGAATTCAGGATTTTGACATTGACAACCGAGAAGCTTCTGGCAAGCCCTTCCATCGTCATTGTGGGTCGAAAGAGTCCGAACATTCGAGCATCCTACACCTAGGTCAATCGTTGGCGACTAAAATCAGCGCAAATTATTCGTTCGACCAGCGTCCGACTGCAGATGCGCCCATGCCTCATCCTCTTCGGTGCTTAGCCAATCTTCCGCAAGCGAACTCTCGGACATAATCAAGCCAATCGCCGCTTCGGATACTGGCCACGTGAGTAGCGCTCGACCGGGAGGCAACTTTGCATCTGGCTGCACGGGATAGATGCCGCCGACCTCATCGATTTCCACTTCTATGCTTCTGATCATTGGGTTCACCCCTGACTCACCACCATAGTAACTTGGCTGGAGGTCCGTAGATTTCTGGTTGGGGCCGAGCTCGTCTGGGTTCTTCGACTGCGGCACTCGCGATAAAACTGCAAGTGCCTCCGCTCAGGATGACAGGCTGGTTGTGAAACCATAAGCTGGCTGCGTTAGATTGGTAGGCATGGAACTCAAGAACAAGCGAGTCTTAGTAGTCGGCCTTGGCAAAAGCGGTCTCGCCGCCGCGCTCTTCCTCCGCGATCG
>JAYVZU010000305.1:0-14544 GCA_043783075.1 Rhodanobacteraceae bacterium | reverse complement strand
CGCTGCATCGCCAGTTCACCGCCGAAGGGTACGAAGTCCACATCGAGGGCGAGGGGCCCGCAGGTCTGGCCGCCGCGAAGAGCATGAAGCCAGCCGCCGTCGTACTGGACCTCATGCTGCCCGGCCTCTCCGGTCGCACCATCTGCAAAGAGATCAAACTCTGGGCCAACGACACCCCCGTGATCGTCCTGAGCGCGATCAGTGAAGTTGCTGACAAAGTTCTCCTCCTCGAAACCGGCGCCGACGACTACGTCACCAAGCCCTTCAGCCCACGCGAACTTCTCGCCCGTGTTCAGGCCGCCATGCGCCGCAACAAGAAGAAGGTAGAGACCATTCCTTCCAGCTTCGGCGATATCAGCGTCGACTTCGTCACCATGGAAGCACGCCGCAGCGGCTCCCTGATCCCACTCACCGCCCACGAGTTCAAGCTGCTGCGCTTCTTCCTCGACAATCCCGGCCGCGCCGTCGCGCGCGAAGAACTGCTATCCGGCGTATGGGGATTGAGCTTCCACCTCACGACCCGCACCGTCGACAACCAGATTCTGAAGTTGCGGCAGAAGCTTGAAGCTGACCCCGCAAACCCCATTCACTTCCGCACAGTACATGGTGTGGGTTATAAATTCGTGCCCGGCGCTTAGGCCATGAAAGATAGTAAAGAGACGATGGCACGATGAGCCAATGGCGAATGCGTACGACCCTGATGGTGTCGCTCCTCGCGGTCTCGCTGGGGCTGACCGCGACGTGCCTGCTCATCATAAGGTTCAGCGTTCGTCAGGAGATTCGTCGCGGCCTCGACGCCGACATCAGCCACTCGCTCACCACCTTCCGCAACATCGCCGATCAGCGTAACCAGATGCTCGCCCGCGAGACCGCGCTGCTAGCAGACCTGCCCAGCCTGAAGGCCCTGATGGCGACGCAGGACGTCCGCACCATCCAGGATGGCAGCAACGATTTCTGGATGACCAGCGGCAGTGATTTCTTCGCCCTCTCTGCCTCCAACGGACAAATCTTCACCTACAGCAATCGCGGCTCAGTCCTGAATCCGCAGTTGGTAGCCGGAGGCCTGCAGGCCTGCATGGCCTCTGTAGATGAAACCTGCATGGTCGCCTTTGGGCCGAGCCTGTACCAACTCTCCATCAAGCCGCTGTACTTTGGACCGCGTACCAATGGCTCGGAGCTCGGTTACGTCATCCTCGGCTATGTCGTCGACGAGCACGTCGCGCATCAGGTCAGCGACGTCGCTGCCGCCGAAGTCGCATTCTTAGTCAACAGCGAAATCTCTGCGACGACGCTCCCACCAGATCGCCTGCCAGACCTCCGTTCCCAGATCAGTTTGCTGAACTCCGAGAACGCAACCCCGCAGACAATCTCACTGAGCCGAGAGGCCTACACCGCTGCCGGATCTTCGCTATCCTCCGCCGGAAACAGCCACGTCGAGATCGTCGTGCTAAAATCCTACGACCGCGCCAGCATGTACCTGCGCCGGGTCAATCAATGGATTATCACGCTCGGAATCTGCACTCTCTTCCTTGGCGTACTACTCGCTGCTGCCATCTCACGGACCGTCACTCGCCCACTCGAAGCCCTCGTCGCCGGAACACGTGCCCTCGGCCAGGGAGACTTCAGCTATCGCCTCACCAACGACGGAGCCGTCGAAGTCCGCGAACTGGGTCTGGCCTTCGAACGCATGCGCGGAGAGCTCCAGCGCACACAGACCGAGCTGCTCGAATCCGACCGCCTCGCCACCATCGGCCGAATGGCAAGCTCCGTCTCGCACGACCTTCGCCACCACCTCTCTGCCATCTACGCAAACGCCGAGTTCATGAGCCACCCGGCGGCCGGCAACGAAGAGCGTCTCGAGCTTCTCATCGAAGTCCGCGAAGCCGTGCAAGGCATGACCGACCTCATCGAATCACTTCTCCTGTTCGGCCAAACGGGCCAGATCCTGCAACTACAGTTCGAGTCCATTCCCTCGCTCCTCGACCGCACCGTCCACACCGTGCGCCAGCATCCCGAGTGCCGCGACGTCCGCATCACGACCGCAGATATGCAACCGATTGAGGCCTGCCTCGACGGAGCGAAACTCGGCCGCGCCATTTACAACTTGCTGCTAAACGCCTGCCAGTCCGCCCGCACCGGTGCACCGCCCGCCGTCGTCTCTCTCTCGCTTTCTGAAGATGAGGAGAGGATTCGCATCGCAATCACCGACACCGGAAAAGGTGTCTCCCCCACCATCGTCGAAACGCTATTCCAACCGTTCGTCAGCGCCGGAAAGGTCAATGGAACAGGGCTCGGCCTCACCGTCGCGCAACACATCGCGCAGGAGCATGGCGGCGAAATCCGTCTCGAACGCTCCATGCCCGGCAATACGACCTTTAGTATCCTCCTGTATAAGAAGGCTTTGCAAACGCTCAGCCATCGCGTCGATCTGAATGTTGATCAGCCTCGACCGCAACCCGTAACATCCGTTGAAGAACAACCGATCCCATCGACCCAGGAGAACCCGTGATACGCTCTCGTCTGATCGATCGTCGCCCCCGTCGCATACGCACATGGCGTCGCGTCGGCCTGCACGCCGCATTGCTCCTGGCTGCATGCACCGGAACACGCCTCTGCGCGCAAGCGATACCGGCAGCAAGCCCCGACGCACAGCACATCGCCGACATCGAGAGCCGCCTCAACGAAGTGACCGCCACACTGGCGCAGACGCAGAAGGCCCTGCAGCAGTCCTTGGTCGACATTGAGTATCTGCGGACACAGCTCAACGCCATACGCCAAACCAGCGCGGCATTGCCGCCTCCTCCTCCACCCAACACAACAGCCTCTTCAGTCCCCGTAGAAGCCCAAATCGCAGCCCTCCACGAGCAACAGGATGTCCTGCAGGCCGAGATCAAGCAGCATGACCAAACCAAGGTCGAGACCGAATCGAAATACAGCCTCAAGGTAACCGGGCTTGTCCTCTTCAATGCCTTCGCTACAGCCGGTGTAGTCGACAACGCCGAACTGCCGTCCCTTGCGCTCCCGCGAAATCCCGGTTCCTCCCATGGAAGTCTTGGGGCCTCCGCTCGCCAGACGGTCTTCGGAGTTGTTGCCTCGGGTCCTGTCATAGCCGGAGCCCAGACCTCTGCAACACTCAACGTAGACTTCTTCGGCGGCAGCACCACAAACACCTTCGGCTACACTGCACCCGATGGATTTGTCCGGATGCGCGACTCCCAGTTGAGCCTTGACTGGAGCCAGACCACCCTCCAACTTGGCTATACCAACCCACTCATCTCACCGCTCTCCCCTACCTCGTACGCCACCGTCGCCCAGCCGGCGCTCTCCTACTCCGGCAACCTATGGGCCTGGTCGCCGCAGATCAGGATTGAGCAGCGCGTGCCGCTCTCCGGCAACTCCGGATTCGCACTCGAAGCCGGCCTCATCTCCCCGGTTTCGCCCATCTACAACTCCATCCAGCTCGATAGCCCAATCGAAGCCTCAAGACGCCCTGCCGTCGAGGGACGCATCTCCTTCCACGCCGACAACACCACCAACTCGTCGCCCCACTCGCTCGCGTTCGGCGTAGGAGCCTACTCCGCAAATCAGTTCTACAACAGCGCCAACCGAATCCATTCCTGGGCGGTCACCGGCGACTGGCGGATTCCGCTCTCCCAATGGTTAGATCTCTCGGGAGAAGTCTATCGCGGACGCTCCCTCGGCGGACTTGGCGGCGGAGTCTACAAAGACATCCTCTCTGGTACAGATCCAATCACAGGCCTAAGCCGCACCGTCGGTGTCGAGACCGCCGGCGGATGGGCCCAGCTCAAACTCAACATCGGCCAGCACTTAGAAGCCAACACCATGTTCGGACTCGATGACGCGTTCGCCAGCAGCTTACGCAGCGTCATCCTGCCATCGGGGTCCGGTGCGCTCACCCAATCGGCACGCAACAGCACCGTAACCGGCAACCTGATCTTCCGACCAAGGTCCTCGCTCTTCATCTCCCCCGAGTACCGTCGCCTGCTCACCTGGCGCATCACCGGCGCCCCGTATGCCGCAAACATCTTCACCTTGTCGGCGGGGTATCAATTTTGAGAGAGAGGTGCTTATTGACCCACGTTTCAAAGGCGATTCTGACCCTGCTCCTGCTCGCCACAGCCTGCAATGCCTATAGCCAGACGGTTGACGTCACGGCCCACGTTGACGTAAATCGGCACGGCAAGCAAAGTTCCAAATTCGGCAACTCCGACGTCGTCATTTGGTTGACGCCCCTCCAAAAGCTCGCCACGGACGCACCGCAACCCAAGCCGCAGCAGTACACGCTGACGCAAAAAGATAAGCAGTTCACCCCCCACATCCTGGTTGTCCCCGTTGGAAGCAACGTCGAGTTCCCCAACCTCGATCCCTTCTTCCACAATGTCTTCTCGCTGTTCAACGGCAAGCGCTTCGACCTCGGCCTATACGAGAGCCATACCCACCGCACCGTACAGTTCGATCGCGAAGGAATCTCCTACATCTTCTGCAATATCCACCCCAACATGGGAGCCGTAGTCATCTCCCTGACGACCCCGTTCTTCGCCTCCTCCGCCCCTGACGGCACCGTTCTGCTGCGCGGCGTGCCAGCTGGAAAATATCGCATCTACGTCTGGACCGAGAATGTAGCCGTCGATCGACTGAACGACCTAAGTCGGGTAGTCGACGTGAGCCCACAGAACAATCAGCTTGGAACTCTCACCCTCGAAACCAGCTCCGACATGATGAACCACCACAAAAATAAGTTCGGCGAACCCTACAAGCCGATCTCCAAACAGCCCTACTAGCCACCAACTGCGGCAACCCAGTGGGATAAATCCCGCTGCAACACGGTCTCCAGCCGCAAAATATCCGGACGGTAGTACTCCGTCAGAATCCCACGCTCTCGCGCAGACATCTTCACAACTCCCCGAGGCCGGTACACAACGCGCCTAAGCAACTGTCGAACTCGCAGTGGCACCAACGCCCGAAGCGCCGGTGCCTTCAAAATCTTCCCCATCCCGGCGATCCGTGGCACCTGCTGCTCCAGATATCGCGTCGACATATCCGGCATAAAGCTGTCATCCACACCCAGAAAGTCGTACACATCTGCCAGAAAACCTGGCACCCGCGTCTCTTCATAGAGCCAAATACCAATCTGCCTCGAAGGAAACAGCGCCTTGTATCGGGCGACCTGATCAGCATACAAACCAAACTCCAGAAAGGGATAGCAAGCCGATCTCGTCTTTCCGGGTGCGCGCGAGGCAAGCCTCCAGGTGCCGCTCAAACGCACAGCCGTAGTCATTGGAATTCGCCAGTTGCATGTACTGCGAGAAGGCTCGATCAACCGGATTCCGCAAAATCATAAGGACCTTCGCACCCGCATCCAATGCAGCAATCCAGCCCGCAGCAGTCGGCGACCGCAGGTAGCAAGGGCTCGCTTCACCTATCGCAGCCTGTTCCCCAGCCCCTTCAAACAAGCGGCAGTAATCCGCCCACTCCGTAACAATTCCGCCAAACCGCTTGCCCAGCGGAGGAGAATCCAGATAAGCCCGCAGCCCCTCCTCCCCCTGCCTTCCCCTGGCATGAAGCTGCGATTCAAGGTACTCAATCCTGACCTCCGGAGAAAAGTACGACGTCTCCTTCATCGGGCTCATGAAAATATCAGGATGCTGGTCCTGATGATGATAAAGCGACGTCGTTCCCGCCTTGGGAGCGCCGACAACGAAGAAGTTAGGTAGTATCATCGCGCCAACCTCTTCACGCCAAAGCCCTACCTAGAAACGTAGCAACTTCAGGCCTGAAGAAGGTCTCAGCAATGTCATCGGATTGTCACTTTCAACGCCAGTTCCTAGCGCGACGCAGAGGGCTTAGAGACTGACGAAAATGACCGGTTTTGAAAGGGCGCGGCATAACCCGTTTTGAAAGGGCGCAGCTTCAGCCGCGCCACAACTGGACCAGAATCAACCCGGCTTTAGCCGCCGAGGGAATGTATCGGGAGGGCCATCCCTCTCATCGCACTCACTCACGCCGACGTCGATGCCAAACTCGCAAACTCCCGAGGCGTATCGTACCGCGCACCCGTCGCCATCAGAGCCCCAATCTCTTCCACCGACCGGATGCCCCCGCGCGCCCCGTCGGCCATGCAATTAATCGCCGCCGCCGCGCAAGAGAAATCAAGCTGCCGCGCAATATCCCAGCCCTTCAACAACCCGTAGAGAAAGCCCGCATGAAAAATATCGCCCGCCCCAGTCGTATCGACTACCGGTACCCGGTACGCCGAGTTGTAGTGGAAGCTCGTTCCATCCCACGCCAACACGCCATCCGGTCCCAGCGTCGCCGCCGTAAGCCGGCAGCCAAAACGCAGATACATCTTCTGCAGCGCAAGCTCCAGATCGTTCTCCCGCATCAGCCGACACGGAAAGTCCCGGCTCACAATCAGGTAGTCAATCTTCGCAATCAGCTTCTCAACCCCGGGATAAAGTTCATCTAGATCAGCGACCACTGGAATCCCAGCCTCCCGAGCCCAGGTCGCCGCAACCGTCGCCGCCGCCGTATCGTATCCATCAACATGCAGTGCCTTGGCGTTGACGATCCAGTCCCGGTTCAACTCCTCCGGCTTCAGCAGAAGACGCTCATCGCGACGGCAAAGTACCGTCCGTTCGCCATGCCGATCCACCAGAATCAACGACTTCGCGCTTGGAGCCCCGTCCACGCGCACCAACTGGGCATCCACACCAGCCCGCTCAAACTCCCGCGTATGCAGGCGAGCCGCGTCGTCATCGCCCAATTTGCCAACATACCGTGTGCTGAGACCCCACGTCTGGCAGGCCACGACAGTCGATGCCACCTGCCCGCCCGCCATCACGGTTTCCGTTTCGTATTCCACCTTCGATCCGCACGCGGGAAAATCAGCGATACGAATCCGGGTGTCTGTAGCGTTCAGACCCACGCCTACCAGGTCCACCTGAGCCAACTCCATCATCTCGTTATTGTAGCCGTTTTCGTCATCTCAACCTTACTCGCTGGGATCGTCTCCAGTGTCACCGGCCCAATAAGACCAGAAGGCAACAGGGGCGAATCCGCCTTGTATTTCCGAATATTTGTCTGTGTATAGGTCTTCGTCACCCCCGGCTGGGCGTCACCAATCAGCCGGTTCGGCCAAAGATTCGTCACCTCAAGCTCAACCGTATTCTTGCCCTCAACCAGGCTGTCCGTCACGTCCAGCCGGTACGGCATAGCCCAAAATGTCCCCGCAGGTTTTCCGTTAATCCGCACCGTCGCAATCTCATGCAGATCTTCCAAAGTCAGCACAAAGCGGTTTCCAGTCCCGCGCTCAACCTTGATCTCCGAGCGATACGTCGCACTCCCCGAAAAGTACCTGACCCCAGCCTCCGCCGACTCCGTCCAAGACGCAAACTGCTTCACCGGCATCGCCCCCTCCGGTGCTCCACGCTCCGGCTGGAAGCTGATCGTCCAACGCTCCGGCGCGAGGACCTCGCCCGTAGCCATTGCAACCGTCGAAGTCACAGTCCGGCCATCCGAAAGCCGCAGTTCATACGCACCCGGCACGGCATGCAACGTCATTCCCTGCACGCCAACCCGGCTAACCCCAACTTCCTCCCGCGCGGCTCCATCCTTCAACACCTGCGTCACATGCAGCCCAGCCGTCCGCTGAAACACGACGAATACCGAACCATACGGAGCAAGATGCAGGGGCATCGCCGTCGTGCCAGCCTGCTGGCTATAGTGCAGTTCCGTCGTCATGCTCCCATCGACAGCGTTCCAAAACTCCGGCTCCCGACCCGCACTTCGAAACCGCACCACCTCGTTTACCACCTGTGCCGTCCTGTTCCGCACAAAATAGATATCCGCCCCGCCAGCCACCCGGTGAATGTAGTCAAACATCTCCGGATTCCCCTCGAAATCCGGCGCAGTCTTCAGCGCAGCCAGAACCTCGCGCCCATTCGAGTTGCAGAACACCCTTCCCTTCCCATAGGAGTGAACCTTCTCCACACAACCAGCCCAAACCGCCCGCTTGATCGCCTCATAGCTGTTCGCCGTTGCCGCATCCACCACGCCTATGGGCCCGATCGGCTCCGCCCCAGCAATATTGCCGCCCTGCTCCGCATAAGCCACAATCCGCTCCAGCGATGCCAGGCTCAGCCGCCCACTCGTCGGCAACATCACCAACCGATACTGATTCCCAGCCGGAGTCGAAATCTTGCCATTGCGAATCGTCAGCCTCCGCAGCAGCGCATCTTCATCCGTCACGTCGTAGTCATAACCCGGCAAAACCTTCGCCGGATCATCATGCTTCAGCCGCGCAAAGTTCGGCACCTCATCGCCGTAAAAATACAGGATGTCGTCGAACGAGTGGCCCTGCTGCATCATGAACTGCGAGCGGTTCAGGTAACGGAAAAACTCGTCGCTCTGCTTCCACCAGGTGATGTTGGGGTCGATATGCGTACCCGCAAAGTACTCGATTCCCGGCAGCCCAAACGACGCAGGCGACGACGTGAACTCGTGCCACACCAGCCGGTTCATCCCTTCCGTCAGCCCCTGATCGAACGACGGCTTCAGATCGGTCGCCAGCGACTCGCTCCACTGCGGCCCGATGCTCGTCATCCCCTCCTGCGCCACGAACTTCTTGCCGTAGATATTCGCCGCACTCGCCGCTTCCTTCGTAAAGTAACGATCTTCGTCGGTCGACCGATGCTCCACCGACTGCGCCCAGTACTCCGTCTGCGGAACAGCGGACGAACGAAACGTCTCCAGCCCATCGATCGGCGCGCCGTGCGGTCCACCAGACTCGCACTCGATACCCAGCCCGTAGACCTTCGCCCGCTCGGCAAAGTGGTCGTAGTGGTCCGTAATCAAATCACCTACGGTCCGCCTCAAATCATTCAAAAACTGATTGCTCGTCGCACGATCCTTTACGATTCGCCCCGCAACAACCGGTAGATAAGGCACCGGATCGTATCCCCGACGCCGCCGAAACTCAGCGGCAAATCGCCCTGTCCAGTTCGTGCCGCCAAGCTCCCAGCTATCGGTCGCAAGATTCACCAAAGTCGTCTTCAGATACGGTCGGCTGACCGTCAGCAGAGGCTCAACATGATGAGTCCAAAAAGTATCAAACGCAGCGTGATCCATGTAATCAATCGCGAGCCCTTGCCATGCGCCGCTCGACGTCGAAACCTTCGCATCGGAGTCCGTATACCCGACCCGCAGCACCTCCCAAGTCCCAGCTGTAGGCGGCGTCCACTTCAGATGCCCATCCGCCGTCACCTGCGCCGTAATGTTCACCTCACCCGATAAATCCGAATCCTCCTCGCCCGGAGTCGGTGCCACATCCTCCATCAGGCCCTCGGTATGCGGCATGGAGAAGTTCTTCATCTCGTCTTCCGCAGCCTTAATATGTAGATCGCGCACAGCCGCCCGCGAGTTCCCCGCATCCCCAGCCAGCGCAGCCCCATGAGCTAGCGGATAAGCCAGCACCGCAACCTGCCGGTAGAAACCATTCTTCATCGGCGGCGCAGGTAATTGGCCATCAAAACCCTTGGCACCAACCGTCACCCGAGACCACGTCAACAGCTTCGATGCCTGCTCCGGCGTCACATTCGGACCACCCAGATTCCATCCACTCGTAATGTTCAGAGTCACTTCCAGATGCAGCGCAGCCGCAACCTTCAGCGCGTGCACATACAGATTCGTCCACGCCGGACTGCCATACATTGGCCCCGCCGGAACGTTGTCATTCCCTGCCTGGTTGGATCCGTTGGCATCCACCAGCAGCACTCCGCCGAAGCCCTTCTTGCTCATCTCCGTCAGGTCATGGGTAATGGTCTCTTCCGTCGTATTGCCGTTCAGCCACCACCAGTAGCAGCGCAGTTTCGCCTCAGCCGGCGGCGTCACAAATCCGCGACGCAAAGCAGAGGCCGGGCTTACGCCTGATTGACCTGCGGTTGAAATCGGGCAGAATCCAAATACGAACACCAGCGGAAGGAGCGAAGCGACGGAAACCTTAGTAATTTGCACAGCACCACCATATCAACCCCCGCAGCCTTTGCAACGACCGCAATCACGCGAACTATCGCTACCGCGTCAAATCTCCACCTTTTGATTGACTGACAAATGTCGCAGAGTTGTTCTAACATCCGTCAGGATCGCTTTCCATGACAATGACTCGCCTCTCCCCAATCTGCCGCTCGTCTCTAAGGTCATTGCTTCGTCGCAATCTGCTTGGCCGCATCCTGCTACTGACAGCAGTCACCGGCCTCTCTGTTTCCATTCCCCTCGCCGTTCGCGCCGCAACAGCAGCCGATGACGCAGCCGCCGCTCGTCAGGCCTATAACGCCAAAATCGTGCCCACCTATAACTACAAGTTCGGCCACGAGCAGACCGCCGCGTTCCTGCCCTCCAACGCAACCACCGACACCGGTGCCTTCCTCGACCCTAAGACCTTCCCCACCGCCCAATATTGCGGTCACTGCCATCAGGAATCGCACGCCCAGTGGCGCCAGTCGGCCCACTCCAACTCCAACCGAGTCCCTTACTACCTGAAGAACGTAAACCTTCTCGCCGCCGAGAAAGGCATCGCCTTCACCCGCCACTGCGAGGGCTGCCACGACCCCATCGCCCTCGTCTCCGGCGCCCTCACCGACTCCGCCCCACGCAAGCGGCCCTACGATCAGGACGGCGTCACCTGCTCCGTCTGCCATTCCATCCAGAAGGTAGACACCCGCGGCACCGGCAGCTTCGTCATGGGAGTTCCCGCCGTCATGGTCGACGAGACCGGCCAACCAGTAACGCGCCCCGTCACAGACGGGGAGATTCTGGCGCATTTAGACCGCCACTCCGCCGCAGTCATGCGCCCGCTCTACAAGACACCTGAGTTCTGCTCCTCCTGCCACAAGGCCGCCCTGCCCAAAATGCTGAACGACTATAAGTGGCAGCGCGCCATCTCCCTCTACGACGAGTGGCAGGCATCATCTTTCGCCAGGGAATCGCCGCTTCCCTTCTATAAAAAAGACACTGTTTCAAAGTGTCAGACCTGCCACATGCCCAGCGAACCGCTCGGCCAACTCGCAGATTACGGTGCCAAAGATGGCAAGCTCGCCAGCCATCGCTGGGTCGGTGCCAACACCGTCATCCCGCAGATCTACCACTACGACGAGCAGGCGGCCAAGGTCGTCGCCTTCCTCCAAAAGGAAGTCCTCAACGTTGACCTCTTCGCCCTCGAACCCGAAGCTCCAGCCGGCCAGGAATCCAAACTGATCGCGCCCCTTGGCCAGACGCCTTTCACCCTACAGGCCGGCCAACGCGTCACAGTTTCCGCAGTCATTCAGAACAAAGGCGCAGCCCACTCGCTCATACCAGAGCAGCGCGATATGTACGAGGCATGGGTCGACTTCACCGTCAAAGACTCCAACGGAAAAGTAATCGCAGAGTCTGGCGCCATCCAGCCAAACCACGAGCTAGACCCCGCCGCCCACAGCTTTACCAACCGCCTCATCAACAAGCAGGGCGGCATCAACGATCTTCACCAGGTCTGGAATAACCGCGTCGTCGCCTACAACAACACCATCCAGTCCGGCCGCTCACAGCTCATCCGGTACGCATTTACGATGCCCAAAAACGGCACCGCAGTCACCGTCACCACTACCGTCCGCTACCGCCGCTTCGACCAGCACTTCATCGACTTCGGCATGGATGCGGGTCCAAACAAGCACTACAACCAGCCGACTACCGACATGGTCTCCTCCAGCCGAAACTTCGTCGCCGGCACCAACGGCCCCACCAAGCCCGGCCCGGTCGACAATCCCGAGTGGATGCGCTGGAACAACTACGGCATCGGCCTGCTCGACGCGCAGCAGTACGCCGCCAGCGTGGCCGCATTCGAGCACGTAGCCGCCATGCGCCCCGACTACGCAGACATCTTCACCAACATCGCCATCACCTTCATCTCGTGGGAGAAGTACGACGAGGCCCTGCCCTACCTCGGCAAATCCCTCACCCTCGCCAAAGACAACGCCCGCGCCCTCTATTACCTCGCGCTCGTCCAGCGCAACGAGGGTCAGGTAGACGAGGCCATCGCCAACCTCCAGAAGGTCGCCGCCCAATTCCCGCGCTCCCGCGACGCCTACCGCGAACTCGGCTTCTCCTTTTACCAGCAGCACAAATACGACCTCGCCCGTGCCGAGTACGAGAAAGTCCAGAGCATCGACCCCGACGACCTCGCCGCGCACTACAACCTCGCAATTCTCTACCGCCGCCTCGGTCTCAAAGACAAAGCCAGCGTCGAAGCCTCCTACTTCGCCGACCAGAAAGACGACCCCACCGCCAGCACCTTCGCCCTCGAATACCTCCGCAAACACCACGAGATCGCGCAAGAGAGCGTCCCATGGCACGTCCACGACCTCGACCACAAGGGCGCAGACGAGGTCGAACCGATGCTCCCATCGCCATCCGTCGGAGAGTCCGGTGCTACCGGCGGCCTGGGCGGTGGAAGATAGTCTCCTCCGTGCGATCCCGGTTCCAATTCCTAATCATTTGTGCGGCATTCGCCCTCGCGAGTAGCACCGCCAGCAGACTCGCGGTCCCACCCGTAGTCGCCGCCGGTTCCGACGCCACAGCCCGCGGCGCCGAGCTATTCGCCACCAAAGGCTGCGCCTTCTGTCACGGCAAAGCCGGCGTCGGCGGAGGCCGCGGCCCCGACCTCCAGCTAGTCCGCAAACGCAAAACCGTCGAAGAGATGGCCAAACAGATTCACGACGGCGGCAAAGGTATGCCACCCTTCGGCGAGCAACTCACCGTCCCAGAGATCAACGACCTCATCACCTTCCTCCGCGCCAAGCGGAAGTTCATCAAAGTCCCACCACCACCCGTCGCCGAGACGCCAAAACCCGACCCCAGCACCTAACCTCAACCAACAGAGGTCATTCTGAGCGTAGCGAAGAATCTCCGTATTTTGCTTTTGCTCCTGTTTGTGCGCCGTTGCAATTGCTTCTGAGGTCGGTCGGGGCTTCAGCCCGGACACCAAACTCCCCCACAATAGTCGGGCTTTAGCCCCGGGCACTCTACTTCGAATCCCCCGGCAACAACCCCATCGGCAGATCCGTCAACGTAGCCTTGCCATCCTTGTAATCAATCCGCCAAATCCGATCAAACTGCCCATCCGGCCACTTATAAGGAGGCGCAGCCCCCAGCGCAGTCGTCAAATCCGGCATCTTCCCATGGTGCCAAGCCACCAGCACAATCTTCTCCGCAAATTGTCCCCCAAGCAACAATTTTGCCAACTCCGTAAAATCCTCGTCCAGAATCTCGTTCGAGATCGGCTCATTCAACGCCGCCGATAGCGGCATAACAGTCTCGACCGGGCGATTGCTGTTCTTGCTTCGCGCCGTCGCAAATATGAAATCCGGCTTCGCCAGCCTTGCCGTCGACCCCGTAAACAGATTCGGAATCAACGCCGCACGGAGAAATCCCTGCGGATTCAGATCCGGACGCTTGTCAGTCGGCTTCTCGGCGTGGCGAATCAAGTAAATCGTAGCCGGAGGTGCGGCAACTGGCGTCTGCGCAGCCAGCAAACCACCGGAAAGGGCAAACCCCACAAAAAAAAGAACAACGGTACGACGAAGCTGAAAATTCTTACGCATACCAACAAGAATCTCGCGAATTCTCGCTGCAAAGATTAACAGCAGACGAATTGGAGCAATTTTCCCGCCGCACTCCAGCTAAACCGACCTCCGCCGTCATTCTGGCAAAGCCAGAATCTCCGTAGTTGTCTTTCGGGCAGCGGCACACATTCAGAAAATTCCCACCTTGTGACCCACGTCACCGGAGAACCAGCCAAATGTCGCTAATGTGGGTTTTATAGAGCTGAATAATGTCTGCGTACAAAGCTCCCAGACCCAAAGAACGGATTGACGACCAGATTGGTCCGAATTAGACTAAGGGATGTACCGAGCAGCTCTAGCGGCTCCTCGGAGAGCGCAGCGACCTTGAGTCCAGACATCCTGGACATCGCTGCCAGACAAGGATTTTGGCAATGCTGCAGGCATTCATCATCACGCTCCGCGAGGGCGTGGAAGCTTCTCTGATCGTCGGAATCGTCTTCGCCTACCTGTCGAAGATCGACCGTCACGATCTCAAAAAGGTCGTCTTCTGGGCGCTTGGATCGGCCGTAGCCGCCAGCGTTCTGGTAGCCATCGGAATCTCCCGCCTCCAGTTCAACCCCGACGTCGTCGAGGGCTGGGTCATGCTCGTCGCCGCCTTCTTCGTCGCCAGCATGATCTGGTTCATGAACAAGACCGCCCGCTCCATGAAGGGCGACATCGAAGCCAAAATCGCCAAAGCCACCGGCGGAACCTCCCGCTTCGGCCTCTTCCTGCTCGTCTTCCTCCTCGTCCTCCGCGAGGGCGTCGAGACGGTCCTCATCCTCTCCGCCGTTTCGCTCAACTCGTCCGAACTCCTCAGCTTTACCGGAACGACGCTCGGAATCGCCGTCTCCGTCGTCTTCGGCGTCATGTTCATTCGCGGCAGCGTCAA
>JAYVZU010000304.1:0-14558 GCA_043783075.1 Rhodanobacteraceae bacterium | reverse complement strand
GCGGCAGAGCAACGCGCGTGGTGCAACAGCATCTTCGCCAACATCCAGGCGATGACGCTCCCGCAAGGCAACGCTTCTCCGACAGCAACACCGTCGGTGGAGAGGATGTGCCGGCTGGCCGAGGTGAGCCGTGCGGCCTACTATCGCGACTGGCAGAAGACCGCGCCCCTGGCCGAAGAGACCGAGCTGCGTGGCACGGTGCAGCGGCTGGCTCTGGCTCACAGAGCTTACGACTACCGCCGGATCGGGGTACTGCTTCGGCGCGAAGGCCGGGTTGTGAACCACAAGCGGCTGGTCCGCATGATGCGCGACGACAACCTGTTATGCCTGCGCAAGGCTGCCTTCCGGCCAACCACGACGGACTCCGACCATCGCTGGCGGGTGTGGCCGAATCTGGCTCGACGCATGAGGCCGATGGGTCCCAACCGGCTGTGGGTGGCCGATATCACTTACGTTCATCTCCAGGAGGCCTTCGTCTATCTGGCGGTTGTGCTCGATGGATATAGCCGCAAGGTGGTTGGCTGGGCGCTCGAAAATCACATGACCGCTACGCTCCCTCTGGTTGCGCTGGAGATGGCGCTCAAGGACCGCGACGTCCACCCCGGCGAACTCATCCACCACACGGATCGCGGCGTGCAGTATGCCTGCGGAGACTACGTCGCAAGGCTCGAAGCCGCCGGCATCCAGCCCAGCATGAGCCGTCCCGGCTGTCCCTACGACAACGCCATGGCCGAGAGCTTCATGAAGACTCTCAAGGCCGAAGAGGTTCATGCCACAACTTACAAGGACATCCAACATGCCAGATCGGCAATCGGAGCCTTCATCGAAGGAGTCTATAACCTCTATCGACTCCACTCCGCGCTCGACTATCAATCGCCCATGGAGTTCGAGCTAGCCTCGCTGACAACCGCTAACACTGCCAGCATCCACCCATAACCCTAACCGGCCTGTCCCCCAATTATCGTGTCTCACTCCAGGGGTTCACTCCAATACCTATTACCCGTTCCGTCGAACGAATTCATCCCGCCTTCATCCCTCTAACCCCTGTTCAAGCCGTTGCCCTTGTCTCGTTTCCGCCCAAAATCCCATGTCAAGCAAAATACTTTCCCACCCCGCTGCAACCCACGACAAATCAATCACTTACACCCAAAGAAATTTGGCACGATCACTTCCCCCAATCCCGTATCCTTAAAACAGCTCCAAAACTCCCCCAAACACTCGACCACATCAAACCACAAGTCCGGACTTAACCCCTTTATATCCGGACTTTACAGACTTCAGGGGGGAGGGGGAGGCACCGTGCGCTACCATAGATCTAGCGTGCCTACCAAGACGATCCAACTCAAGCTCCCCTCCGCTGCATACGACATCACCATCGGCCGAGACCTTCTCCGCACCCTCCACCCGCGTCTCCAAACGATCGCCGCTGGAAAACCGTACCGCCCCTTCATCATCACCAGCCCCAACATCTGGGCGCTCTGGAGCGCGAAGGTCCGTGCCAGTTTTCCCGAGGCCCAAAGCCCGACCGTAATCTTCCACCCTGCCGGAGAGAAGCACAAACGCTTCACCGCCGTCGAAAGCCTGCTCGAACAACTCGCCGAAAACGGCGCCGACCGCGACTCCCTCCTCATCGCCTTCGGTGGCGGCGTCATCGGCGACATCACCGGCTTCCTCGCTGCAATCTACATGCGCGGAATCCCCTACATCCAGATTCCCACCACCCTCCTCGCCCAGGTCGACTCCTCAGTCGGCGGCAAGACGGGCGTCAACCTCGCCGCAGGCAAGAACCTCGTCGGCAGCTTCAACCACCCCAAAGCGGTCCTGGTCGATATTGACCTCCTCAGCACCCTCCCGCCGACCGAACTCCGTGCCGGCCTCCAGGAATCCGTCAAAGCCGGCATCATCGCCTCGCCAGCACTCTTCAAATCGCTCGAGAAATCCATCGACAAGGTCCGCGGCAACGACCCCGCCACCCTCGCAAAGGTCATTGCAGCCAGCATTCAGGTCAAAGCCGACGTCGTCATGGTTGATGAGAAGGAGTCGCAGGGAGGTCCGCGCATGACCCTCAACTTCGGCCACACCATCGGCCACGCCATTGAGGCCACCACCGGGTATGGCAAGCTCCTCCACGGCGAAGCCGTCGGCTGGGGCTCCATCGCCGCGCTGCACCTCTCGCTGGCTCGCAAGACCATCACCCCGGAAGAGTTCGCTCGGATGGCCAACCTAATCCTCGCGTACGGCCCGCTCCCCCGCTTCAAGGCCTCCGCCGACAAACTCGTCGCCCTCACCGCCACCGACAAGAAGACGCGTTCCGGCCGCCGCGCCTACGTCATCGCCACCGGCATCGGCTCCACCAAAGTAGTCTTCGACGTCACCGATGCCGAACTCCACACCGCCGCCAACGCCATGCTGGCCGACATGAAGGCCTCGACCACAGCCTCAACACTAGAGCCATGATTCCAACAGAAACGACCCAGATTTCCACAGGTGCGATCCAGCCGTCCGATTCCGTCCGCGACATGTTCGACTCCATCGCCGGACGTTACGACCTGCTAAACCACGTCCTCTCCGCCGGCATCGACCGCCTTTGGTGGCGGCGAGCCGCCCGCACCCTGCGCCCTACCCTAATCCGCCCGGAAGCCCAAATCCTAGACCTCTGCTGCGGCACCGGCGACATGACGCTGGCGCTTCTGACCCATCGACCTTCCACAGCGTCCACAGCTCCGCTCCTTGCTGTGGATTTCTCCCATAATATGCTCTCGCTTGGAAACATAAAGTTCATAAATAAGAACGTTTTACCGATAGAAGCTGATGCATTACATCTTCCCCTACCCTCTAACTCATTGGACCTGATATCCTCCGCCTTCGGCTTCCGGAATCTCGCCAGCTATGAGGACGGTCTGGCAGAGCTATTCCGCGTCCTGCGCCCTGGCGGACAGATCGCTATTTTGGAATGTAACCAGCCTGAGGGCGTGGTCGGCGCGCTTTACAACCTTTACTTCAAGCAGATTCTGCCCCGAGTCGGCGCACTGATCTCCGACGCCTCAGCCTACACTTACCTGCCCGAATCGGTGGCAAGATTTCCGCGCCCGCCGCGGATGAAGCAGCTCATCCAAAACGCCGGTTTCGAATCCGCCATCTGGACCAGCTATACCTTCGGCGTCACCGGCCTCTATCTCGCTACAAAGCCAGTCTAAACCGGCCCATATCTCCAAAGCACCGTTCCGTTCTGGCACCGCGCAAAGACGTAATGATCCGACCACGCAGCGCCGGTCGAGAGGTTGCTTCCGGTGCAAGTCGAGTCGATCCCGCCAGACGTGGTGATGTCAGACCACGTTGCACCGTCATCCTGCGATAGCAGCAGGTAGGTGATCGCCGATGAATTTGCATCCCGCGCTGACAGAATCCAGGTCGTCCCCGACATCCAGTGCAGCGATCCGGCGAGGTTCATATTCAAATTCGCCGGAAATGAAGTCGTAGTCTTGGGCGACGGGCTCGCGTGAACTGTCGTTACTCGCGTTGCGATGTTGATCCCAGTCAAGGTGTCAGTTCCAGCGTCAAGCGCTGTGCTGGCCTGACGCAGCGCCAAAATAGTCGTGGGACTCTTGTCTACTGCCGTGCAATTCCCGGAATAGCCTTTCGATGTCGTCAGATAAGCAGTATTGCTGGCCGCCGCGAAGTTGAGCGCGATATTGTCCAACTCACCCTCGCCGCACGCCCAGAGCATGTCACCCTTGCCGTCGCCCAAATTGAATATCTTCAAGGCATACAGTCCTCCGGTCGACGCATGGCCCGACGCCCCACCATTGGTAACGCTATATAGATTGGCCTGACCCTTCGTGAAGTTGAGCGAGTTCGGAGCGTCGTTTCTCCAAATATCTCCGCTCCACGCCGGCGAAAAGTAGGTATACCCGGCAGAGTCATTCGCAAAGCTGTAAATCTGCGACGGCGAGATCCCATTCCAACCCGTCACTTTGGACCAAGACGGACTGGTCGACGAACCATTCCACGCGAAGACATCGGCCGTCCCGCCACCAGTAAGAAAGTGCTCCACCAAAATCGTCCCGTTTGGCATCATGCCCATCGAACCCAGAAACCCGGCTGTGGCAGAGATGCCTGTTCCCGTGACATCGGTCCAGATACCAGGAGTGGTAGCGGAAGTTCGCTGCACCGCATTCACCGTTCCCTGTGCCGATTCGCCCGGGCTCACTGTGTAGAGATAGCCGTCAGGCTGGACGCTGTACGAGCCACCGCCCGCCTTGATCCCAGTCGGAAGGGTGATGGCCGTCCAGCTTGGGCCGACAGTTGGGGTTACAGTCGTCGAAGCGGAGCTTCCACTGACAGACGACCCGCAACCCACACAGAGCGGAGCCACGGCAAGCAGACTGATCGCAACTCTATTTCTCATCACGACAATCACACTATCTCAGCCGAGTCTCTCAAAGCCAATTGCCGGCTGCAATAGACATCGAAATTCGCAAGCTCTGCCCGGAATGGAATCAACATTTCAGATTGGACCATGTCCCCTGATTTCCCTCCAAAGATGCTTCAGGCAAGCTGTGCCGCAGGTCTGCACCGAAGCTTAAGGCAAAATATGCGGCCCATGCTATAGTTCCTATAATCTAAGACCAACCTTCTAAAATCCACCCTACAAACGACCGCCCATGCCACTATCAGCGCCGCCCTCCGCCGACGTAGACGCCATCGGCCGGTCTGCAATTCGCAAAGCAACGATGCGACTGGTCCCGCTCATCGCCCTTGGCTACGGCGCGGCCTACATGGACCGCATCAATATCAGTTTTGCATCGCTCAAGATGAACACCGATCTCGGCCTCAGCCCGCTGGTGTACGGCACTGGAGCTGGTCTGTTCTTCATCAGCTACGCCTTCTGCGAAATTCCTTCCAACCTGCTGCTCGTGCGATTCGGAGCTCGCCGCTGGCTTGCGCGCATCATGCTGACGTGGGGTTTGCTGGCCATCGGTATGATGTTCGTCAGAACGCCCATGCAGTTCTACATCATGCGTTTTCTGCTAGGAGTAGCCGAAGCCGGCTTCTTTCCGGGCGTGGTCTTCTATCTCACCCAGTGGTTTCCGCCAGAACATCGAGCCCGTACCATTAGCCGCTTCTACATCGCCCTGCCGCTAAGCTCAACAGTGATGGGTTCACTTGCGTCCGCTCTACTCTCACTCAACGGACGCCTTCATCTAGCCGGTTGGCAGTGGCTTTTTCTGGTTGAAGGAATCCCACCTCTAATCCTGAGTGTTATATTTCTGCGCCAACTCCCTGATAAACCATCGGATGCACCCTGGCTGAACCGCGACGAATGCACATGGCTGGAAGAACACCTGGCCTCTGCGGAATCGGAGGCGCACATTTCCGAAAACCTATGGCAAGACCTGTTTGCGACACTGACCGACATCCGGGTTCTACTGCTTGGAACCTTCTTCCTCTGCATGCTCACGGTCAACTACGCGTGGAGCTTCTCTGCCCCGGCAATCCTTATCCAACTCACGGGAAGCTCCATCGGTCAGGCCGGCACCATCATCGCGACGATTGGATTGTTCGGCGCACTCTCCATGCTGCTCACCGCAGCGCACTCCGATCACAAGCGCGAACGCAACTTCCATATTGCTATTCCCTGCATACTAATGGCCGCCGGATTTCTGGTTGGCGCGCTGACTCACCGACCACTCGTAGCAATTCTGGCATTTGCCGTCACCGTCGTTTCCTATACCGCTGCTCAGGGGCCAGCGCTTACACTCCCCTCAATCTTCCTGCGGGGGAGATCATCAGCGATCGGGTACGCCACAATCAATATGATCGGCATGTTCGGCGGCTTTGTGGGGCCCTACTGGATGGGCGTCGCCCGCCAGCTGACCGGCGATTACCAGCGTGGTCTGCTAACTCTGGCGATCCCATCGGCCCTGGCAGCAGGCATCATCTTCGTACTTGCTCGCACCAAAAGCGCCCGCCGCTCAACAGAGTCGATTTCACAGGATGCGGTAGACGCCGCAACCCTGTAGCATTCGAGGGATGAGTTCCGCAGCCCTCCAGGACGACGCCAGCAACGTGCCGACAGCGAAAGCCCGTGCCAAACGAACTGCGGCCCTGTTCTCTGTCTGTGCTGCGACAGTGATTACGCTGCTGAAGCTAGTTACCGGTCTGCTGACTGGATCTCTCGGCATGTTGTCAGAGGCTGCGCACTCTGGCATCGACCTGATTGCTGCCGCAATCACGTTATTCTCCGTTCAGGCAGCTGACCGTCCAGCCGACGAGTATCACAACTACGGCCACGGGAAGATCGAATCGCTATCCGCCTTCGTCGAGACCGGCATGATGCTTGCCTCGTCAATCTGGATCATCTCGGAGGCTTTTGAGCGAATATTCCATCGCAGCCAAAAGCTTGCACTCCCTCTCAGCATCTGGCCGTTCGCCGTCCTGGCACTCTCCATGGTCGTGGACTACACCCGATCACGCAGCCTGCGCAGAGTCGCAGCCCAACAACATTCGGAAGCTCTTGCCGCCGACGCGGTTCACTTCGGCACAGACCTGTGGGCCTCCGCCGCCGTATTTGCCGGCCTCGCGATGACCAAACTTGGTGAAGTGCTACACCGGCCCGGACTCGAGTTGGCCGACCCGGCAGCCGCACTCATCGTTGCTGCAATCATCCTGCGCGTCTCGTGGTCGCTGGCCCATCACACGGCCGACACGTTGCTTGACGCAACCCCGGCCGAGGAGGGCAATACCGCCGCCCAAACCCGGCGCAAACTCATCCACGAACTCGGCGCCATCCCGGGCGTGCTCTCCGTCAACCGCCTCCGTACCCGCCGCTCTGGGTCCGGCTACTTTGCAGATTTGACACTCGCGATGCCGCGCAACCTCACCTTTCAGCGCTCCGAGCAGATCACCTTTGCTGCAACCGAAGCCATCCAGCGGGTGCTTCCCGATGCCGACGTCGTCGTCCACTCTGTGCCGACGGCGACGCTCGCGGAATCCGTCCACGACCGAGTTCGGGCAGTTGCGTCCCGCGCAAATCTGTCCATACACGATGTTGCTATCCAGCAATATGACAATGCTTTGCACCTTGAACTTCATCTGGAACTTGACGAAACGCTGCCTCTGCGCGAGGCCCATGACATCGTCACTCATCTGGAATCAGAGATTCGGCGCGAGGTTCCCTCCATCGCGTCCATCCTGACGCACATCGAGTCGGAGCCGGCAACGATTGAGCAGCCTGCGATGTTGGAGCGCCACCGCGAACAAGCGCGTGCGCTGTCTCACACGCTTCGTAATGTCGGCAGCCAATTCCCGCAGGTCTTCGACATTCACGACATCCACGTCTCCAATCACAACGACCGTATCCAGGTGAACTGCCACTGCACACTGCCAGACGAACTCCCCATGGCGGAGGTTCACCAGGTAATTACCGCACTCGAAAATGCCTTCAAGCTAGCGGCGCCCGACGTCTCACGTCTACTTATCCACCCGGAACCCGCCACCGACAACTGTCGTTAGCCCTGTATCCTGTCCTCAGCGATGAACTCTTTCCTGAAATCCATGAAGAACGCATCTACGATCACGCTTGGCGGCCTCGCGATGGTCTGTGTGGCGGTTGTATGTGCCTTTCTGTCACTAAGAATTGCCATCCACGGGCGCGAGGTCGCGGTCCCAAATCTGGCCGGAATGTCTGACGCGGACGCCGCGGGCGCTGCCAAGGACCTTGGCCTGAACCTCTCGGTCGAGAATCGCTTCTATTCGCCAAGCGTCCAGCAGAATCACGTTCTGTCTCAACTGCCGGTGGCCGGAGCGCGTGTCCGGCGCGGCTGGCAGGTGCGAATTACGGAGTCGCTGGGTCCGCAACAGGTGTCTGTACCGAATGTGACCGGCCAAACGGAACGCCCAGCATCGCTGATTCTGAGGAGACTGTTGCTCGAAACCGGTAACGAAGCGCACCTTCCTGCCCCACCACCAGTCGGCATCGTTCTGGCACAATCTCCACCAGCTAACTCCAAAGGAATGAATGGACCACGTGTAGCTCTTCTAGTTTCGGATGATGAAACGATAGCCGCGGAGCCGGCCTATGTAATGCCTTCCATCCTGGGTATGACAACCGGCGCAGCGGCCCTGCGGCTGGCTGGAGCGGGGCTGCACATTGGGTCTGCGCAGACTCCCGACCAGGCACCGCCTGCGGAGCGTGCCGAAGTGCTGCCGGTTTCAACCGGTGCCGCAACTATTACGAGTCAGAGCCCGACAGCCGGGCACCGGGTGACGCGCGCCGACACCATCCGCGTGACGATGTCCAACTAGTCCCTCAAGCTATTTCCGCTCTAAGACCACCGCGTAGAAACCATCGCAGGGGTTCGTACCAGGCAAAGTCCGCAGTGCGCCGTCGCGCACCGTATCGACTCCGTCTGCTACAAGTCCGGGCAATCCGGAAAGTAGATCGCCGACTGAAATCCTGCCATACTCCCCAGCGACCGCTGCAACGACCTGCTCATTTTCCTCCGGCTCCAGCGAGCAGGTGGAATAGACGAGCCGCCCCCCTGGGGCGAGACGACTTAGCGCCGCTGCAAGAATTTCTTTCTGCCGATCGGCCTGTCGGATCAACTCTTCCGGCCGTAGCCGCGCCCGAATCTCCGGATTTCTCCCTAATGTTCCGGTTCCGCTGCATGGGACGTCACACAAAATGAGATCGAACTCGCCAGCAGAATCCGGCAACTTCCCGGCATCCGCAACCTCGGTTTTGACTCGAACGGCAAAGGGGAAACGCCGTAGCCTGGCTTGCATCTGCGTCATTCTCTTTGGGCTCACGTCGGTCGCGAGCACATCCGCGTTTGCCGTTCGCGCTGCCAATACGAGCGTCTTGCCACCGGGAGCGGCACAGCAATCCCAGACGCGTGCCGCACGCCCTTCGACCTTCGGCAGGGCCGCAGCGGCGATCTCCGCAACCAGCCGCGAACCGTCATCAATATGTGGCAGCGGGTCTTCCGCAATAAAAAGTCCGCCCGCTGCCGGTTCGTTTTGGTCGGCCTCGCAGATCTTGATTGCTGCTTCACGACCATACTCGGCGACCCAGCGCTCCACCATCCAAAGCGGGTGCCCGAGTCGCTGCGCGAATGTCGCGGTGGTCTCGAAGATCGGCTCCTTGGGCTTCGGGGCGGTCGCAACCTTGCGCAGAATGGCGTTCACCATTCCAGAGGCATGCGGCTCGCCGGCGGCGCGGCACATTTCGACCGCCTCACTGATCGCCGCGTGCGCGGGGATGCGATCCATGTGGAGCAATTGCAGCGCGCCGAGCCGCAGGACATTGGAGACCGGCTCCGGAACACGCTGATCGGGGCGTTGTAAGAATCGCTTCCAACCAGCATCCAGAGCGATCTGCCACCGAAGCACGCCCATGACCAACGCGGTAGCCAGATGGCTGTCGGCCTCGGAGAGCTCTTCCATCCGAACGCCGTGGAGCAGTTCGTCGCTATGGCCCTTACCCTCGCCAACCAGCGTCAAAATCTCAAATGCAACGCGCCGGGCAGCCGTAATTTTGGCGGTCGCGGTCGCGGCGCTCATAGTTGGCCCGGCGCTCGCTGGGCGGGCCTTGGCGAATTTCTTCGGCACCCGACCGCCAGCCGCGATCACCCGGGCCGCCGCGTCCATCCCCTGCGGGTCCACTCGTCCCTCTTCCCTTTTCCCTTTTCCCTGCTTCACTGCCCCACCCGCTCGCCGGTCTTCACTTGAAATCCGCGCTGAAACTCACTTGCCGCCATACGTTTCTTTCCTTCCATCTGAACCTCTACTAACTCTAGTAGCGAACCGCCACACCCCACCAAAAGCCGATCCCCGTCTACCTGCAGGATGCCCTCGGAACCTTTGCCGGGCACAACCTTCATCCGATGCACGATCAGTTTCTTCCCTCGTAAAGTCGTAAACGCTCCGGGCCAGGGTTGAAATCCACGCCAGCGATTGAGCAGGTAGATCGCCGTCCGTGAAAAATCCATGCGCGCGTCGTCCCGTGTCAGGATCGGCGCGAGTGTTGCCGCAGAATGGTCCTGCTCCACCGGGTAAATCGTCCCGCATTCAAACCCGGCGAGCGTCTTCACCATCAGCTTCGAACCGACCTCTGCGAGGCTCTCAAACAGGTCCGCCGCCGTCTCTTCGGGTACGATGTGGACCGCTTCCGCTAGCAGTATCGGGCCAGTATCGAGTCCCGCGTCCAGCCGCATCGTCGTCACGCCGGTCTTCGTTTCACCGTTTGCGACCGCCCATTGAATAGGCGCCGCGCCTCGATGCTTCGGCAGCAGAGACCCGTGAAGATTGATGCAGCCATACTTCGGCAGGGCGAGCATCCAGTCCGGAATGATGCGGCCGTAAGCGACAACCAGAATCGCGTCCGGCGCAATCGCCTCCAACTGCTCGCGAAACTCCTGATTCTTTTTGATCTTTTCCGGCTGCAAAACGGGCAACCCATACCGCATTGCCGCCACCTTCACGGCGCACATATGCATCTCCATGCCGCGTCCGGCCGCACGATCCGGCTGCGTGACGACCAACTGCACGTCATGGCCGGCAGCGATCACCGCCTTCAAGGTTCCAACCGCGAACTCCGGAGTTCCACAGAACACAAGCTTCATTGAGTGCTCCATTGATTATTTCTCATCCAAAATGGAGGACGCCCGTGGCGAGTGCGCGGAAGATATAGACAAAGAACGCCACGATCCACAACAGGGAGAGGAACGAACCATTGACCGTCTCGGAGCGAGTCTCTTGATCCGTAAGAAGGACGACGAGCGAGACTGCAATCAATAAGGTCGAGATGATGAGCCAGACAAAATCGATGCGAAAACCAAATACTGAGAAACGAAAGATTCGATCGGCTATTCCAGGCGCGTCCGCCGTGCCCTCAAACTTAGGCACAAAGGACAACGCAAACCGAGCAAAATTGAAAGCTAAGACAATGCGAAGAGCTGACAGGAATACGCTCCCTTTGCCGAGTTCTCGATCCCCGCTCACCACTCACCATTCTTCTGCATTTTGCGGATCTTGCGCATGACCAGTTCACGCTTCAAGCGGCTGATGCGGTCGATGAAGAGGACGCCGTCGAGGTGGTCGATCTCGTGCTGAAGGGCGCGTGAGAGGAGCTCTTCGCCTTCGACCTCGAACCACTTGCCGGTCACGTCCTGGGCTTTGACCTTGACGAATTCGGCGCGCGAGACCTTCTCGCGGATGTCCGGGAGGCTGAGGCAGCCCTCCTCCTCCACCTGCTTGCCTTCAGCGTGGATGATCTGCGGATTGATGAGCGCGATCTTCTCCGACGGATTCTTCTTGAAGCTCACGTCGATTACCGCGATGCGCTTCGACAATGCAATCTGCGGAGCCGCAAGTCCAATGCCCTGAGCGATATACATGCTCTCAAACATCTCGTCCACGAGCGTCTTGAGTGCATCGTCGAAGACTGTTACCTCGTTGCCGCGCTTTGCCAGCACCGGATCGGGCCACTTCACCACTTGGTGAATTTTGCCTGTGTACGCTTTGTCAGCCTTCTTTGCCAAGCCCGTTGCCCTCGTCCGTTCTGCCGTTAGAACCGGCGAATTTGTTCGCAGTACCCTGCAAAATTGCGTTTCATTTCACCCAGTGAGTCGCCACCAAACTTGTCGATCATCAGCCGCGCAATCGTCAATGCGACCATCGCTTCGGCTGCTACGCCCGCCGCCGGCACCACGCAGACGTCGCTGCGCTCGTATGCCGCCTTCACTGCTTCGCGGGTCTCAAAGCTGACGCTGGCAAGTGGTCGACGTAGAGTCGAAATCGGCTTCAGATAGCCACGCACGACGACGTCTTCGCCGTTCGAAATCCCGCCCTCGATGCCGCCGGCGTTGTTCGTTTCGCGCGAGAACTTCGTGAACTTCTGCCCGCCATCCTCCGGCTCGGCCTCGCCCTGTTCATAGGCGATCGCGTCGTGAACCGTCGAACCCATTGACGATGCGGCAGTTACGCCACGGCCAAGTTCGACAGCCTTGACTGCCTGCAGGCTCATCACAGCCTGTGCGAGAAGACCATCCATGCGCTCATCCCAGTTGACGTGGGTGCCGACACCCGGCGGCAGGCCATGTACGACAACCTCGAAGATGCCGCCGATGGTGTCGCCGGTACGCAGGGCTTTATCGACTTCCGACTTCATGCGACCCTCGGCTTCGGCGTCCACGCAGTTCAGCAGAACCTCTTCGCGAGCGTTCGAGGCGACGATCTCGTCCCAGGCGGCGTCGCGACCGAGTTCGACAGTGCCCACGCGAATGACGTGGCTTCCAACGCCAACACCAAACTCTGCAAGCAACATCTTGGCCAGCGATCCGCAGGCTACACGTGCTGCACTTTCGCGAGCGCTGGCTCGTTCCAGAACGTAGCGCGCGTCGGCGAAGTCGTACTTCAGCGAGCCGGCGAGATCAGCGTGACCGGGGCGTGGGCTCTTGACTGCCTTATGCTTCTCGGCGTCGCCAGCTTCGATCGGCAAAATCTCTTCCCAGTTCTTCCAATCGTTATTGGCGAGCGTCATCGCGACCGGCGAACCGATCGTCTTGCCGTGCCGCACACCGCTCAGGATGTGCGCCGAATCGCGCTCAATTCGCATTCTGCCGCCACGTCCGTAGCCCTGTTGCCGCCGCCAAAGTTCCCGGTCCAGCCGTACCTGATCGACCGGAACACCGGCCGGCAACCCACTTACGAGGGCGACCAGCGCCTCCCCGTGACTCTCTCCAGCAGTTGAAAATCGAAGCATTCGTCTCTCTCAGCCCAAACCAAGATTGTAACAATTCCAGCTCCTAGAGGCATTCCATCTGGATGATTCACACGGTCAGGCATCCTTTTACATACTGCGGTGCATCCCGCCAAAATGCAGCGCATATCTTCCGGTGCCCTCAGAAATGACTTCCGGTACCTCGCTATGATGCTCACACGCAATCACCTTTTCACCCCGGCCTTGTGCAACACCAGCTCGCTGGCAACCTCTTGAGCGGCACCGCGTCCATCAGCGCTCTGCAAGCGGACGCTGCAATTTTGAAGGCCGGAGCGCTACAGAGCGCAATCTTCAACAGCGCCAACTTCGCTTCTATCGCCACCGATGCACAAAACGTGATCCAGATCTTTAACGTCGGGGCGGAGCGAATGCTCGGCTACACGGCCGACGAAGTGATCAACAAGATCACACCCGCTAACATATCCGACCCGAAAGATGTTATTGCCCGCGCTGCGGAGCTAACACGGGAGTTCGGTACTCCCATCACGCCGGGATTCGAAGCTCTGATCTTCAAAGCCTCACGCGAGATAGAAGATATCTACGAGCTCACCTACATCGGCAAAGATGGAAGCCGCTTCCCCGCAGTCGTCTTCGTCACAGCGCTGCGCGATCCGGAAGATGGCATCATCGGCTACCTGCTCATCGGCGCCGATAATACGGCGCGGAAGAGGGCCGAAGACGCCCTTTTGAAAGCTGGTGCGCTGCAAAATGCAACCTTCAATAGCGCTAATTTTTCCTCTATCGCCACCGATGCGCAAGGCGTAATTCAGATCTTCAACGTCGGTGCCGAGCGAATGCTGGGCTACACGGCTGACGAAGTGATCAACAAGATCACACCTGCCGACATCTCCGACCCGCAGGAGGTTATCGCCCGCGCTACGGAGCTAACACGGGAACTCGGCACGCCCATCACGCCGGGATTCGAAGCCCTTGTCTTCAAGGCATCGCGTGGTATCGAAGATATCTACGAGCTCACCTACATCCGCAAGGGTGGTAGCCGGTTCCCGGCAGTCGTCTCTGTCACAGCACTGCGCGATGCGGAAGACGGGATCATCGGCTACCTGCTGATTGATACCGACAATACAGCGCGCAAGCGAGCTGAAGATGCGCTTCTAAAGGCTGGAGCGTTGCAGCAGGCTATCTTCAACAGCGCTAATTTTTCCTCCATCGCGACCGATGCTCACGGCGTAATCCAGATCTTCAACGTGGGTGCCGAGCGCATGCTGGGCTACGCGGCCGCAGATGTAATGAACCAGATCACGCCGACCGATATCTTCGACCCGCTGGAGGTCGTCGCTCGTGCAGCGGCCCTGAGTCTGGAACTCGGCACCCCGATCACCCCCGGATTTGAGGCGCTGGTCTTCAAGGCGTCGCGCGGGATCGAAGACATCTACGAGCTCACCTACATCCGCAAGGATGGCAGCCGCTTCCCCGCCGTCGTCTCCGTGACCGCGCTTCGCGGTGCGCACTTCAACATCATCGGCTACCTGCTGATCGGCACCGACAACACGGCTCGTAAACAGGCCGAAGAAGCCTTGCTGAGGAGCGAGATGCTGGCGAGCGCGGGACGCATGGCGGCGAGTATCGCCCACGAGATCAACAACCCGCTTGAGGCAATCATGAATACGCTCTACCTCGCGCGTATGACACCCGACCTTCCAGATGCGGCACTTACGTACCTGGATATCGCGGATGGCGAACTGATGCGAATCGCTCACATCATACGGCAGACGCTGGGGTTCTACCGGGAATTCTCTGCCGCAACCAGCAACTC